>JAFAUY010000289.1 GCA_019243005.1 Verrucomicrobiota bacterium
CGTGAATGGCAATCGCCGGCGTCGCCGGTGGGGGCGCCTCCGCCACGCCGATAAGGTCCGGAACGATCGGGGCAGAGCCGTTGCCCCTAAGAAGGTGGGTGGGAGATCCAGGTTCATGAAGTTCACCGTCCTCGGCTCCCGCACACCCTCTAAATACAGAAGCGCTGGCGTCGACGAGGACGACAGCGCTCCGTTAACGTCGCACCAGCTGGTTGTTTTAAGCTTCGGGCTTGGTCTTGGGCAGCCCGATAACCCGGTCGCCCGGTTTGAACAACCCGCGCTTCTTCAGCAACTCGACCCGCTCGAAGCGCTTTAAAACGTTCCTTTTGGTCTGGATCGTACTGGCCCCTTTTAAACTCCGATGCTGTGACATCGATCGCTCCTGATTGAGCCGCAGAAAGTACGGGCTAAACCGGCAAAAGCAAACGGTTTCAGATCAGCCCGAGCTTCATTTTGCCGACTTCGCTGATCATGTGCTGGTTCCATGGCGGGTCCCAGACCAGCTCCACGTCAGCTTCATCCACGCCCGGAATGGTAAGGATCTTGGCACGCGCATCCTGGGCGATGGCCGGTCCCATGCCGCACCCGGGCGCAGTCAACGTCATTTTCACCGACACCCGGGTGCCGGTTTCAGGCGTTTTTGTCACCTGACAGTCGTAAACCAAGCCGAGGTCGACGATGTTGACCGGGATTTCGGGATCGTAAACCGTCCGAAGCAGGTCCCAAACCTCTTTCTCGTCGACGTCGCCGCCGGTACGCTGCTCCTGCTGGCTGGCCCGCCGCTCCAGGCCAAGGGCGTCGGCGTCCTCCTCCTTGATCCGGAATAACCCGTAATCGCAGGCGATCGTATAGCTGCCGCCAAGATCCTGGGTGATGACGACCCTCGTCCCCGCCGGCACCGTCGTTTTCAATCCAGCCGGGATCTGGATGGCTTCACAATCGCGCCTGAGCTCGATCTCGTTGGTTTCAATCATGTTTCTTCGCAATTACTACCTTTTTCGTCGCTCCACTCGTAAACTGCTGGATCAGCGTCGGTGCGGGTGCGGCTGTTTCCGGTCCCCTCCCCTCGCCGGGGTCGGAGCCGAGCGCCGAACGCAGAGCACCTTCCACCAGCTGAGCGCAATGGATTTTCACGGGAGGCAACGGTCCCAGCGGCGCGGCGAGTTCTTCACCCGACATCGCCAGGGCTTCTTCCGGGGTTTTCCCGGCGATCATCTCCGTCGCCAGACTGGCAACGGCAATCGCCGTCTCGCACCCGAAGGTCTGGAAGGTGGCCCGGTCGATCACGCGCTTGCCGTCCTCTTCCCTGAACTTCACCCACATGCGCAGCATGTCGCCACAATCTCCGCTACCGACGGTTCCAACCGCGTCAGCCCCTTCCAGTTCTCCTACGTTCTTCGGGTTCCGGATGGCCTCTTCGACCTTCTGTGCAAAAGCGTCGGGAACACTCATGGCTCGTGATGCGCTTATGCGTGGTTCACTCCAAATCGTATCGAGGAAGCTCAGGGTCGACCTGAACGCTCCATTGGTCAATGCCACCCTGCAACGATTTCACGCGCGTGAAGCCGTGGCCGGCGAAATACGCGGCGGCATCCAGGCTGCGAACCCCGTGATGGCACAAGAATACGAACTCACGATCTTTGGGCCAGGAGGTTAGGATTTCCTGCATCAGTTCCTGAGTCAGGAATACAGATTGCGGCAGGTGAACCGCGTCCCATTCTTCCCGGCTCCGTACATCGACGACGGGGATTTGTTCACCGGCTTCCAGCCTCGCCGCCAGTTCCGCGGGCGAGACCTGCATGGCCAGATCGGCCTGATGCGCCCGGAGAATGGTTTCGATGACTTCGTTTACCGGTAGATCCTGGTTGCGGCGGCAAACTTCGGCCAGGGTCTCATCGGACCGGAAACCACAACTGGAACAGCCGCCGATGTGGTAGGCCCGGAATAATGCCCGCTGGGCGCCCGGGTATTCCTGCAGAAGGTCCGTCATAGTAACGGCAGGGTCGATCGTGGAAGAAACGCTCACATCAGGACATTTGCACCGGTGCCTGGGAAAAGCAAAGGCGGCGGGCTTGAGGCGGGCCCCGGCCGAGCCGATGGTCATCCGGTGGAGAAGGTGTACTTCCGATGCCAACGTTGCGCGAAATGTTGCCGTTGGCCGGGGTTCGTCCGGGTAACCAATGACGAGATTACGGCCATCGCGCGGTACCTTGGAATCGACGAAGACGCGTTCATCCAGCAATACACCCGTCTGCGGCCGGGCCGCGATGGGCTGGCCCTGGTCGACAAGCCGAATGGCGAATGCTTTTTCCTGGACGGCAACGCCTGTACGCTGCAGCCGGTCAAACCCGGGCAGTGCCGCGACTTTCCGAACGGCTGGAATTTTCCGGGCTGGCGGGACGTTTGCGAAGCCATCCCAATCAAAATGCCATAAGCAAAAAATTGCCACAAATGCAGAGAACCGGCGGCACCTTACACCGGGAAGGCTCTACCCGGAGATATCGTCAGGACTCGACATCCGGTACTCGACACTGAGACGTCCCTCTTCATTTGTGGCATTTTTGGCTTGTGGCATTTCTTTACCGGTGAAACGGGTAATCGTGCATCGTACGCCACACCCGGCCACGCATCGAGGTAATCTCCACCAGCATGTTCAAGCTGTCGCGAATGACGCGAACCTTCGATTCGGGTGAGTTCGACCAGTGTACCGGCATCTCGTGGACGGAAAATCCCATTGCGCGGGCGAGTAGCAAGAGCTCCACGTCAAAGGAAAAACCATCCGTACGTTGGCGGCTGAAAATTTCGCGTGCGGCCCTTTGCCGGAAGCCCTTAAACCCGCACTGGGTGTCCTCGAAGTCCAAACCGGCCAGAAACTTCACCAGGCGATTGAAAGTCTGGCCCATTCGTTCGCGCAACGGGCTTTGCCGGTGCAAGATGCGGCTTTCGGGATGCTGCCGGCTTCCCACGATCACGTCGATCCTGGCATTTTGTTCAAAGATCCGGAGCGCAGTTTCCAGATCCGAGAGCGGGGTGCTCAGGTCCGCGTCGGTGAAGAAAACGAGCAGGCCCCTGGCCTTCAGCATGCCGGTCCGAACGGCGTAGCCTTTTCCCCGATGCACGTCGTTTGCGATGACCCGAAGCTCCGGAAAGCGGGTCTGCGCGGCCCTCGCCACTTCCAAGGTTGCGTCCGGACTTGGTTCGACCACGGCCAGGACCTCCGCGGGGAAACTCCACTTCGCGACGTACTCCTGAATCACGGGCAACGTGTTCGGCAACCGTTGGGCCTCTTTATAGGCGGGGATTACGAGAGAAAGGTACGGCCGAAACTGTTTGGACATGGCGCAGACTTCGCATATATATCAGCTCCTTTCGCCAAAAGCTCGAAATGGTGAGACGTCAATTTCTTCTTCCTCTTCTCGTTCTAATCGTGGCAGCCGTTGTGCGAATTGTTTGCCTCGATCTCAAGCCGCCCCACTTCGACGAGGGCATTAACGGCTGGTGGTGCGATGAAATGGCGAAAAAAGGCTATTACGCCTATGACCCGAGCAACTACCATGGCCCGCTGCATTTTTACGTTTTGTTTGCCTTCTTGCGGGTATTCGGGCGCAACCTGTGGGCCTTGCGCCTTCCGGTAGCCCTTGTAGGAACAGCGACGGTCGGATTGGTCGTGGCATTCCGGCGCTATCTCGGTGCCGGGGTGGCGTTCCTTGCCGGGCTGGCGCTGGCGATCTCGCCGGGGTACGTGTTTTATAATCGCTACTCTATCCACGAAACGTGGCTCGTCTTCTTTCTGATTCTGTTCTTCTGGTCGCTTTGCCGGCTGAGTGCGGGGGTCGACAAGCTCGCCACCTGGACCCTGGTGCTGAGCGTGGCAGGCATGATCCTGACCAAGGAGACGTACGTCATTCACCTGTTCGCGACCTTCCTCGCCGGCATTCTTGTGGTCGTTACCGGACCCGCGAGCCGAAGCAGAGCGCTGCATTTATGGCGCCATCTCGACCGGATTGCCTTGCTCGGTTCCGCCCTGGTCGGGGTGGGCTTGATCGTGCTTCTCTACTCCGGTACCTTTCTCAACTTCGCGGGCCTGCGCGGACTGGTTGAAACCTTCACGCCCTGGACCAAGACCGGTATGGAAGCCGCCGGCCACGCCAAAACCCAGTATGACCTGTTTTCCCTGGTTCCCAATGGCCTGGTGGCCATGGGACCATTCGCGAAGCTGCAGGCCTTCCGGCCGAATTGGTACTGGATCAAGCTTCTTACCGTATACGAATGGTTTGCGCTTGCCGGGGTCGTCCTCAGCCTGCCTTACCTCTTTACCGGCCGGCGCGCGCTGCGTTTTCTGGCTGCCTATGCGTGGCTGACGCTGATCGCCTACAGTTTGATTCCCTATAAAACCCCTTGGTGCGTCATTTCAATCGCGTGGCCGTTTTTCTTCCTGGGCGCGGCCGGCTTGGTTTGTCTCCGCCGTTTGGTCGGACTGGTACCCGTCGTGGTGGTTGCGACGGTGCTCCTCGGGCATGACGCCTGGTCCATGTTCCGGCTGAATTTCAAAGAGTACGACAACCCGCGCCAGATGTACGCGTATGTTCAGACCTTTCGCGACTACCGCGCCTTCGTGGGGCCGATCCTGCGCGAAATCACCCTCCACCCGCCGCTGAAGACCGAGTTGAAGGGTAACATCCTGCTTAACAGCTATTTTCCGATCCCCTGGACCCTGGGCGACGTCTCGCACATCGGTTACTTCGACAGGGAGGAGTCGTGGCCGAAGAACCTGGACGCGGATTTTATCGCCGCCCCCGACGAGTCCACGCCCGAGGTGGAAGCCGGCCTGACGCGGCCCTATTTCGAGACCACCTTCCGCCTGCGGGACGGGATGGGCCTGTGCCGCGCCTTCTTCCAATATGAGCGTTTCAAAGACGTGTTTCCCGGCCGCCAGCCTGACTTTGTTCCGGATCAGACCCAATGAAGTATCTCGCCGCGGTTCTTAACTGGATCACGCTCGCCACGCTCTTCGGCCTCGGGTTTGCGTTCAGCCCGCTCCGGCTCACCACGGCGACATCCGCGGCCGCCCTGGTGACTGCCCTCGGTGCCGTCATCTTTTCCTGCCTGCAGCGCCGCCCGCCGCAGGCCGGTTGCCGGTCGCAACCGGGAATCGTACAGGCGGCGGTGATCCTTGGTTTCGCCGCGTTCGCCCTGCGCGCATTCCTGGGCAATGTTTTTGTCGTCAACGAGTCTGTGCGCGTGCTTTCGCCCAACAACCTCGGGGATGTCTGCCTGCATCTGACGCAAATCAACTACCTGGCGCGGGGACCCGCTTTCTGGCCGGCAAACCCGATCTTCGCTTTCGACAAACTTCATTATCCGCTCGGCATCAACCTTTTTAATGCCGAACTGAAACTGCTCGGAATTCCTCCCCGGGCCGGCATTCTTCTGGTCGGCCTGCTCGGTGCGGTGCTGACCCTCTGTGCCCTTCTCAAGTTTAATGGCGCCTTTGGAGTCGGCGCTTTCTTATTCAACGGCGGCCTGATCGGCTTCACCATTTTCCACACCCTGACCTGGAAAGATTATCAGGCCGACGTGGCCTGGAAATCGATCCCGCTGGCGATGTTTGTCACCCAGCGCGGGCTCTTGTACGCCATTCCGGCCGGCTTGCTGCTCCTGACCCATTGGCGTTCGATCTTCTTCGAACCTCAGCCCGGGACCACGCTCCCCTTTTGGACGGAGTGCCTGCTCTATTGCAGCATGCCGCTGTTTCATCTGCATACGTTCCTTTTCCTGTCGTGGCTTCTGCTGTGCTGGTTTCTCTTCGGTGATCCGCGCTGGAGACGCCACATGCTTCGGCTGGTCCTGTTTTCCTTCGTTCCGGCCACCCTGCTGGTTTACTTCGTGACCGGATTTGAAAAGACGAATTCACTGGGCTGGTGCCCAGGGTGGATGGCAAAGCCCGGAGAGCCGGCCTGGCAGTTCTGGCTGGTCAACTTCGGGTTGTTCCTGCCGCTTAGCGGTGCCCTCCTCATCTATTTGATCAGGGCGACACCGCCCATCGACCGGCAGGAATGCAG
>JAFAUY010000326.1 GCA_019243005.1 Verrucomicrobiota bacterium
CCGGCGGACACCGGCCGAAATGGCGCCCTCACTGACGATGCTGAAAAGCCCGAGCTGTCCGGTACGCACGACGTGGGTGCCCCCGCAGAGTTCCATGGAATACCCGTCAAGGCGCCCGGCATTACCGCCGATCTGTACGACCCGGACCAATTCGCCGTATTTTTCGCCGAAGAACTGCATGATGTCGGGGCGCGCCTTGACTTCTGCGTACGGAACTTCGATCCAGGAAACTGCGTCATTGGCGATCACGCGAGCGTTGACGAGGCGTTCCACGGCCGCGATTTGTTCCATGGTCAACGGCTGGTTGTTAAAGTCAAAACGAAGCCGGTCCGGCCCGACGTACGAACCTTTCTGGCTCACGTCACGACTGACCGCTTCGTGCAACGCCCAATGCAGGAGGTGCGTGGCGGTGTGGTTGGCCTCGATCTGGCGCCGGCGTTCCCGGTCGATGGCCAGAACGATTTCGGCATCGGGGGACAATTCCAGGGGGGCTGCCAGGCGCAGGTAGAAGGTGCGCCCCTGTTTGGCAACATGATCAACCCGGACAAGGGCACCGGAGGCGGTGCGGACCTCGCCGGTGTCACTGACCTGGCCGCCCATTTCGGCGTAAAACGGCGAACGGTCAACGGCCGCGAGGATCGCGTCGCCCCGTCGCAACATGCTCACCAGGTGCCCCCGCGTTTCATCCTGATCGAAGCCGACGAACTCGGTGGCGACCCCTTCTTCGACGGCGGTGATGGTTTCTTTTTCCTGGGCCGCCCGCGACCGTTCCCGTTGCTGCTCCAGCAGGGCTTCGACTTTTTGCAAATCGAGCGTCAGGCCCCGTTCCCTGGCCAACACCTCCGTCAGGTCGACCGGGAAACCGTAGGTGTCGGAAAGTTTGAAGGCGATCTCGGCGGAGAATTCCTTCCCGCTCTGTCCGGCCACGGCCTCCTCAAAAATGCGCAGGCCGCGGTCAAGCGTGCGGTTGAAAAGCGCTTCTTCAGACCTGAGCACTTCGGTGATTCTGGCTTCCTGGCGTTTGAGTTCCGGGAAGATCGGGCTGAACTCCGCCACGACGGTCGGCGCCAACCGGTCGAGAAACCCCTCTGAGCCGAACCCCAGGTAGCGGCCAAAGAGGACGGCGCGACGCAGGATTCGCCGGAGCACGTAATTGCGGTCGGTGTTGCTGGGAATGATCCCATCGGCGATCGCGAACGAGAGCGTGCGCAGGTGGTCGGCGATCACCCGGAACGCCACATCCGCTTTTTCCTGCTCCGAAAGGTTGGCCCGCGAGCTCGGCAGGGTGGAGGCGTACCGTTTGCCGCTGAGGCGCGCGATCGCGTCGAAGAGCGGCCTGAACACGTCGCTGTCGTAATTGGAAGTGGGACGGGAAAAATCACGGAATTTCCGGGTACCCGCTACAATCCCCGCCACGCGTTCGAACCCCATACCGGTATCGACGTGCCTGGCCGGCAACGGCGAAAAAGTGCCGTCAGGGTTAGCGTTGAACTGAATGAACACCAGGTTCCAGATCTCGATGCAGAGCGGGTCGCCGGCATTGACCAGCGCGCCGGCGGTGTTTCCTTGCGGCGTCAGGTCGATATGAATTTCCGAACACGGACCGCAAGGCCCGGTGTCGCCCATCATCCAGAAATTATCTTTCCGGCCGCCTGAGACGATGTGAACCTCCGGGTCCAGGCCGGCTTTCCGGAAGTGGGCAGCCCAGCAGTCGTGAGCTTCCTGGTCGAAAGCCGCCGGGTCGCCCGGGCCGGGTCGATAGACGGAGGCGTAAAGTCGCTGCGGAGGGAATTTCCAGTGTTCGACCAGCAGCTCCCATGCCCAGGCAATCGCCTCCTTTTTGAAGTAATCGCCAAAGCTCCAGTTGCCGAGCATCTCGAAAAACGTGTGGTGATAGGTGTCGAATCCGACGTCATCGAGGTCGTTGTGCTTGCCGCCGGCCCGGATGCACTTCTGGGTGTCGGCTGCGCGCGGCGGCTGAAACGGCGCCTTTTCCTGCCCCAGGAAATAAGGCACGAACTGGTTCATGCCCGCGTTGGTAAACAGGAGGTTCGGCGAGCTTGGCAGCAAGCTTGAGGAGGGCACGATCGTGTGCCGCCTCTCCCGAAAGAAATCGAGGAACGACTGGCGAATTTCGTTGGCGGTCATGCTTTATCGATGCCGGAACCGCTCCGGCGGGCGGAGATATTTACCGGAAAATGGTGAAAGCTCAAGCACTGGGTAACGCGGGTGGCGGATTAAAGGGGCTGTTTTTGCCATAAATAATAAAATACCCGCCTGATTCGCAACGGTAAACGCCCATGTTCGATTCAGGCGCGTTCAACGGCATCCAGGACGTTTTGAACCTGTTCGAGCCCCGTACGAATGAGGAAATCAGAACGGCGCCCGTAACTCTTCATTCCCAACGTGTAGAAACCGGGTTCCGGGTGGGAGAGGGTTTCGGCGCCGGCGGTGGGCGCCTTGAGGCAGTCACCGCCCGCTTCACCAAGGAGCAAGGCAGCCAGCTTGTGGGCGCCTTCCGTGGCCCAACAGGTTTGTACCTGCAGTTCCCGGGTCAAACCGAGATCGGGACGGAAACCGGTGGCGGCGAAAATGCGGTCAACCACGACCGTTACCAGCCGGCCGTTTACGGATAGGGCAACCTCCAGGCCTTCACCGGTCGTACTCAGGGATCGGATGCCGGCCGGGGCCAGCAATTGCACCGTGGACGAGCGCGCCAGCGCATTTGCCCGGGCGAGCAACTGGTCACGTTCCGGTAAGGGGTCATCGGGAATGCGCGCGTAAGGATGATCGGCAACCGGCTTTCGCACGGCCCAGAACAGCTTCGCGGGACGTTGGGCAGCCAGGCCGCAGAGCATCGTGGCGGCCGAGTGCCCGGCGCCCACCACCAGGACGCGAAAGCCGTCAACTTCGGGCGGGTGAAATGCGCCGTACCGGATGGCGGCCTGCGCCGCCCGCTCGCCGGGCGCCGGGATTCCACCGATCCCGAGCGGCCGGGGGTTCTGAAAATTTCCACTGCAATCGAGCACGACGTCGGCCTGAACGATCGACTCGCGTTCGCCCTCCCGTACGAGTAAAGAAAACGGCACTGAGGCGCGTCGTGGGTCGAGGATGTAATCCTCTTTATTCAGGCCTGCCCGGGTGACGGCCAGCACCGGGGAATTGGTCCGAATGATGCCGGTCAACGTTTCGGCCAAGGGTTCCAGGAAGGCGTCCGCGTACTCGGCGCCGGTAAGGATGCTCTCCGGCGGCGGGAGTTGGAACCCCTGCCGCTCGAGTTGGGCGAACGCTTCGGGGGAACCGTTCAGCCCAAACGGCGAAAACATGCGGATGTCGCCCCAGCGCCGGACCGATTCGGCGACCCCCCCGGCTTCGAATAGTTGCACCTCATGGGCACGGCGCAAGGCGGCGCGGGCCGCCTCCAGGCCGATAGGGCCGGCGCCAATCACCGCGATGCGTTTTTTCTGAGCCTTCAGGTTCGCCGGCAGCGCAGCAATGCCGCCCTCCGGTGGCCCTTATCGCCGCTTGGCCGCTTCGTCCTCAAGGACGGCTTTGACGCTGCCTTCGATCTCGTCATAAAGGCCCTGGTCAGCCCTCAATGCCTCTTTGGCCGCGTCGCGTCCCTGGGCCAGTTGCTGTCCTTTGTAGGAGATCCAGGACCCACGTTTCTCAAGGATGTTCTTATCGAGGGCCAAATCGAGCAGGGCGCCGATGTTGGAAATGCCTTCGTTGTACATGATGTCGAACTCGGCTTCCCGGAACGGAGGCGCTACCTTGTTTTTAACCACCTTCACCCTGGTCCGGTTACCGGCGACCGTGCCGTCGGTCAGCTTGATCGCGTTAATCCGGCGGATGTCCACGCGAACGCTGGAATAAAATTTCAGCGCCTTGCCGCCCGGCGTCGTTTCCGGGTTGCCGAACATAACGCCGATCTTTTCCCGGATCTGGTTGGTGAAGATGCAGCAGGTGCGCGCCTTGGCGATGAGCGCGGTCAGTTTGCGTAAGGCGGCACTCATCAAGCGCGCCTGTGACCCCACGGTCGCATCGCCGATTTCGCCTTCGAGTTCCGCTTTGGTGACGAGGGCGGCGACCGAGTCGATCACGACGACGTCGAGCGCGTTGGACCGGATCAGCGTCTCGCAGATGCGCAAGGCTTCCTCGCCGGAACTCGGCTGGGAGACCAGCAGGTCATCCAGGTTTACGCCCAGGCGGCGGGCATATTGGGGGTCAAGCGCGTGTTCAACGTCGATGAAGCCGGCCAATCCGCCGCGCCTCTGCGCCTGCGCGATCACCGTCAGGGTTAACGTGGTTTTACCGGATGATTCCGGCCCGAAAATTTCGACGACCCGGCCCCGGGGAAACCCGCCGACACCCAGGGCTTGGTCGATCAGGATGTTTCCGGTAGGGATCACCTCTACGGCAGCCACCTGTTCATCGCCAAGGCGCATGATCGCGCCTTCGCCGTAGTCTTTGGCAATCTGCTGGAGAGCGAGGTCAAGATTCTTCTTACGAGCCGCCGACGCAGGATCAGCGGCCGCAACATCGTTGTTTTTAGCTGCCATGTTCTTCAAAGATCTTACCGGGAGCGGGTAAGAAAACAAACCATTACCTTGCCTTGGAGCGCGCGTACGAAGAACGTGAAAAGTCAGGTCCGGCCACGCGCGAAATGCTGTTGATTGAAGGGTGAAAGCTTACCTGAAATCCGCCGGTTTTTCAAGCTCCGGCTACGCTTTCGGCCGGGCTGTTTTAGCACCGCCAAAACGCAAGGAACGCCACCGCGGCAGCAGTGGCGTTCCCTTGCTTGCTGGTTACTCAGCCAGCCGACGCCGGCCGTCATGGCCGGCAGCCTCGCAAAAACTCAAATGGTTATTCGACGGCAATCCGCCGCGGCTTCACCGCCTCGGCTTTGGGCAGCCTCACGGTCAAGACGCCTTGATCGATCTTGGCGCTGACGCGGGATGCGTCGAGCGACGGATCAAGTTCGTAAACCCGCCGGAAATCGTGCTCGCGGCGTTCGCGGTAAATCCGCCGGCCGCTCACTTGTACCGGACGCCGATGGCCCATCAGGGTCAGTTGGCCGTTTTCGACGGTGATCTCAACGCCTTCTTTGCTGACGCCCGGCATTTCGGCCATCAACTCATAGCCATCGTCGGTAGCCCGGATGTTCACCAGGGGAGTGGTGTAATAACGGGTCTGCTCGTTCTGCTGGGCCTGGGGGGCCTCGCGCTCGGGTTGTGAAACCATGCTCATATATTGACCTCCTTCGCCACGCGGCGCACCCGAACCGGGCGCACCGGAGGACCGGATAAATTGTGGTTGGTTAGCTAACGGAAACTTCGATCTGTTTTGGCTTCGCCTCTTCCGCTTTCGGCAGCTCGATCTTCAAGATGCCGTCCTGCAGACCGGCGCGGACTCCTTCGGCGTTAACTTCCGCCGGAAGGGTTACCGTGCGCTGGAACCGGCCGAAGTAGCGCTCCGAACGCAGCCCTTCTTCTTTGCCCTGCGATTCCGGTTTGCGCTCGCCCGAGATGGTCAAAGCTCCCTGATGCAGGGAAATTTCGATCTGGTCTTTTTTAAAGCCGGGCAGTTCGGCCACCACCGTAAATTGTTCCTTGTCTTCGTAGACATCCAGGGCCGGTGACCAGCCGCTGAACGAAGCGGTACTTCCGAAGAACGGGCCGAACGAGGCATCAAACAGCCGGTCCATTTCCTCGCGAAGGTTTGAAAGCCGGTTATAAGCCGAGGGAAGCTCGGGTTGCGGGTTCCGTTGATAACGGACGATATTCATAGGATTAAACCTCCTAACGGTTAACATTACGGCCATAAAGATAGCTAGTTCGGTGCCAAGGGTGCACAGAACGTGTAAGAGCAATGTATCCAAGCACTTACGCAATCAGGGCGCCCCGGCGGGCGCGTCGGAAAGCGACAATGCGTCACACTTGCCGGGCGGGCGCGCGCCCCATGCGACAATATGTCTCATCCCGCGGCCACGCCGTGTGCACGGCGGAAGCGTTCACACGGCGGTCACGGCGGGAAGACCAATAATTACCTTCGAATTCCGGACTTGACCTCGGCAGCCCGAACCCGTCACCCGCCAC
>JAFAUY010000398.1 GCA_019243005.1 Verrucomicrobiota bacterium
AAGGCGGCCGTCGCGGAGGACTGCCGCTCGATCCGCGATCGCGAGTGCTTCTTCGAGCCGGTGGCTGATGAAGACCAGCGACACGCCCCGGCCCCGGAATTCCCGGACGACCCGAAGGAGTGCCGCCACCTCATGGGTAGTCAACGAGGAGGTCGGTTCATCCATGATCAACAAACGCACCTCACCGGACAACGCTTTCGCGATCTCGATGATCTGCTGGTCGGCAATGCCCAACTCCGAGACCGGCGCTTGGGGGTTGATGTGTTCCCCGCCGACCCGGGCAAGCAGACGCCGCGCCTCAAGGAACATGCGGCGACGGTCGATGAACCCCCATCGGTTCGCGCGGTAGTTGTCCAGGAAAAGGTTTTCCATGACCGAGAGGGCGGACACGGTGGAGAGTTCCTGATGGATGTGGGCGATCCCGAGCCGAAGCGCGGCCGACGCGTTCGGAAGGTGGACGGGACCGCCATTCCATCGGAGTGAGCCGCGGTCCGCCTGAAGGCTCCCGGAGACGATGTTCATCAACGTGCTCTTGCCAGCGCCGTTTTCGCCCAAGAGGGCCAGGACCTGCCCGGGGAACAAATCCAGGCTGACGTCATGGAGCACTTCGACCCCGGCAAAGGCCTTTGAAATGCGCTGCAGAGATAAAAGCGGCAATTGGGTAGGAGCGCTCATACGGAACCGTCGGAATGGGCCGGCCAAAGGAAGCACGTGAGACCGGGCTAGGAGCCTTTGTAGTTCTCAGGCGTCAGGATAGTGCCCTGCACCCGAATCACTTTCTGGGCGGGCGCTTGACCCGTGACAAGGTAGTTGTAGAGCAGAACCGTGCCGTCGAATGCCTGTTGGAAAGGCGCCTGGTCGAGTAAGCCGATCATGGCGCCGGTTTTCAGGTGCTCGAGATTCTCCGGCGTGTGGTCAAACCCGACTACGCCGACCTTCCCGACCAGCTTCTGGTCTTCGACCGCCTTGGCCGCGCCGAACGGCCCGCCTGCCGTAACGTAGATGATTTTGAGGTCAGGATAGCGCGTCAGCATGTCCTGCGTCAGGCTGTAGGCGACCTCCGCTTTGTCCTGGTTCTCGAAGGGCCCGATTATCTCGATTTTCGGGCAGGCCTTTTTCAGGTAGTCGATCGCGCCGTTCATCCGGTCATTGTGCTGGGTAGCGCCGAAGAACCCGGTGATGACGCCGACCTTGCCTGTCCCACCGGTTTTTTGCTCGATGAATTTTGCGATCTGTTCTCCAGCCGCCCGGGCGTCCTGTCCGATGAAAAACAAACGCTTTGAAGGCGTGGCGCCTTCGGCAATGATGTTCCCAACCGGGATGCCCCCATCAACGGCCTCGTCGATGATGCGTGCGGTTCCGTCAAAGATCGGCACGACGACGATCCCGTTGTACCGCTTGGCGATAGCGGTTTCGATGCCGCTCACCACCATCTCGGCGCTCAAGGTGTCGCCGAGCACGGTGTAGTCCACCTGCGTGTTTTGGTTTTTGAGGTAGGCGGCGGCCGCTTCCGCGCCGTCGCGAACCGGGAACCAGAACGGGTTATTCTGGAAGCTGAGAAAAGCGATCCGCAGCGGCCCTTTGGTGTTGGGGACGGCAGCGACGGTGCCGCCCTTTGGCAACGGTTGGGCCGTGCCGGCCGAAACGGAGGCGAACAATGCCCCTGTAAGAGCGCAGAGGGACGCCACAAGCTTAAACGGTCTGATCATGTCTGTTCTATTGTTGGGGGGATGAAACAGGTGCTACACGCCCTCGTGCCTCCGCACGCTGTCGATTCCGACCGCGAGGATGACGACGATACCTATCGTGACGACCTGCCAGTAAGCCGAGATTCCCAGCAGCACGAAGGCGTTCCTCAAAACGCCCATCAATGCTGCACCGAAAATCACGCCGAAGATGGATCCGCGACCGCCGGAGAGCGCTGCGCCACCGAGAATGACGGCGGCAATGACGTCCAGCTCGTAGCCTTGCCCGAGGTTTGGGTTGGACGAGTTCAACGTACCGGCTAAGACGATGCCGCCCAAGGCAGCTAAAAGGCCCGAAGCTAGAAAGACAAAGCGCCTGACGCCGTTCACGTCGATGCCGCCGAGCCGGGCGGCTCGCGGGTTGTCGCCGACGGCAAAAATGTTTCTGCCCCACCGCGTCCGCATCGTGAACACGTGCGCCACGACCGCCAGCGCCAGCATCAGCAAAAACGAAGCCGGGATCGTCGACACGTAACCCGAGCCGAGAAAGGAGACCCAGTTTTCGAAACGGACCGGCAAACCACCCGTAAGCAGGAGCGCGGCCCCGCGAGCCACGCTCAGCATCCCGAGGGTCGCGATGAAAGGATTGATCTTGATACGGGTGTAGAGCGCACCGTTGGTCAAACCAACCAGTGCCCCGGAAGTCAACCCGGCAGCAAGTCCAAGCGCCGCGCTGCCCGTCAACTTCACGGCCAGGGCGGCGACCACCGCCGCCAGCCCGATCACGGACCCGACTGAAAGGTCGATTCCACCGGAGATGATGACCAACGCTTCACCGATCGCCACGATTCCGACGACTGAAAACTGACGGCCGATGTTGAGCAGGTTGCGCGCGGAAAGAAAATACGCGCTGCTGACCGACAGGTACGCAGCGACAAGGACGAGCATCAAACAAACGGACGCCTCGCGCTGCCCGAGCAGGCGCAGAATGAGAGAGGGACGCTGCCGGCCAGGGTTTTCACCAGCGCCGGCCGTGTTTGCCGCTGCGATGCGGGCGTCGTCCTGGGGGGGAAGCGGGCCGACCTTGCTCGTCAGCTTGGGGGGATCCATTCCGGACCGTTGGATACCGTCATTTGCTGATGGAGTCAATCAAAATGACTGATGTACTATGATTGATGTTCGTTCTATCGTTCAGGGTACAAACTGGCCCCTTGAGGCTGGCAGGACGGCTGGCGCAATCTTGCCGGGCGCATTGCCAGGCGATTGATCGACACCAGCGCTTACCGACCGCATGAGAGTGACGATTTCAACCATCGCCCGTGAAGCCGGGGTGAGCACCGCAACCGTCGATCGCGTCGTCAACGGCCGTAATGGCGTCCGGGCACAAACCCGTGAACTCGTCATGGGCGTCGCGGCCCGCCTCGGGTACGCGTTCGCGGACTCAGCGGCTCCCGTAACCCTCGATTTCGTCCTTCCCGGAGGCACGAACACCTACCTTAACCTTCTTGCGGACGCGCTTGAGCAAGCGGCTGACCTGTCAGTTCCTGCCCGCGTCCGGGTACACAGGATCGAAGGATTCAATCCCGTGGCGCTCTCCGCGGCCCTTGAGTCGCTCCACCAGGACTCGCAAGGCGTCGGCCTGGTGGCGCTGGACCACCCCACCGTGAGGGAGGCAGTTCGTGACCTTGCGGCTGCGCGAATCCCGATCCTGACCATGGTTTCCGACATTTCGAACGTTCCCCGGATCGGTTACATCGGCATCGATAACCGTGCTTCTGGCCGATTGGCGGGTCATCTGCTCGGCAGCTTTATCCGTGGCCGCGGCTGCCGTCACAAAGTTGCGCTCTTTGCCGGAAGCCTGAGTTACCGTGGGCACGAAGAACGGGAGATGGGCTTCCGCCGCATCCTCGCGGAGGATTTTTCCGATCTTGAAATCGTTCAGTTGCAAGAAAGCCTCGATGACTTTGAACGGAGTTACGCGGAGGCGAAGCTGCTGCTGCAAGCGCATCCTGACCTTGCAGGCATCTACAACATCGGGGCGGGTAACCGTGGGATCGCCCAGGCGTTGGAGGAAAGCGGCCGGGCGGGCGAAGTCGTGTTTATCGGGCACGAACTCACGGAACACACGCGACGGTTTCTTCTTTCCCGGGTGATGGACGCCGTCATTGACCAACACCCGAGACTCGAGGCCCGTGAAGCCGTGCATACGCTGGCAAAAGCCGCCCGCGGTCAGCCGATCGATCCCGCAGCTCTGGAAATCGGCGTCCAGGTGATCTTTCGTGAGAACATTCCTCCGCGCTGACCCGTTTCCACCTCCCGATTTACCCTATACGGATACAAGAACGCCTTTGTGAATTAGCCTGATCCGGCCGGGGAGGGACGGCGACGGCTTTACGGCCCAACGGGCCAGGAGGACTAAGCCGAGACCGGGCCAAGCCGGAGGCAAGCAAGGGCGGTGGTGCCGGTTTCGGTTAAAAATCTTAGCGGAATTTGGCCGAGCTTCCGGTCGCGCATCGCTTCGCTCCCGGTGCGCCGTTCTCATGCGAGGCTCGCTGCGGGCCGGAAGCCTCCTCTCGCCAATCACGATGGCTAAAGTGCCCCGGAGCAAGCGGCTTGAAGATTCAGGTTCAAATCACGGTTCAGTCCGAGGAGGGCAAAACGGAGGTGATCCAAGAGGTGGCGCGCCTGGAACGCGGGCCCTTACGCCCGGACACGCTGGGGTTGTCCCTGGCCGAAGCGCGCCCGATTCTGGCCGGGGTGGAGCAGCCGATCGCCGAAGGCCAAGTCGCTCAAGTTTGTGGCCCTGGTCTCTTACAGGCTAAGCGTCTCAGCACAGCCGTGGCTTCTCTGGGCGACTTCAAGCGCCTCACAGTTGGCACTTTCTGCTTTTCTGAGGTGACCCAGCCTCCTAACCTTTCTCGCATACCGGCTTGCAGGGGCTTCACCGGAAAGAAATTGCCCGTCGAAACTCAAAGTTACCTTTTGTGTACGACGCGTAGCTACGGCGCTATGGTGTAAAACAGCTCCCGCAGCCGCATTCGTGCGCTTGGGTCACTGAGGGCGACCATCAGCAGAATGCGAGCTTTCGGGCCCCTCAGATCGCCCGCAAAAATCGCACCCGCATCCTCTAAATCGCGCCCGCCGCCCCCGCCGCTCCCGTAGATTGCCTTTACCCGGCCACTCGGACAACGCGATGTGACCACAACCGGCACGCCGGCTGAGCAAGCGCGACTTACTCCACGGCCGAAGGCGGTAGTCGCGTTGCCACGGCCGAAGGCTTCCACCACCAGACCATCCACCCCGGCGGCCGTCGCGGCGTCAATGGCTCGCGCGTCAATGCCGATCACTAGCCGGATCAGGTCCACCCGTTTGTCCAACTTCTCTGCCGAAAGCGTCAGCCGGATCATCGGGCGGCGGAAAATCACGACGTCCTTTTCGTCAACAGAACCCAAAGCGCCGTGGTCATACGATTGAAAGGTTTCCAGCGCGCTCGTATGGACCTTCGTGACGTCCCGAGCCGCATGGAGCCGGCCGTTGAAACAAACCATCACGCCGAGCCCCACCGCTTCCGGGGACGCAGCCGCCCGGGCAGAATCCAGGATATTTCGGGGACCGTCGGTTTGCGGATGATCGTTTGGTAACTGGGCCCCGGTAAAGACGACGGGTTTTCCGGGTGGCAGCAACAGGTCAGCCAGGAAACTCGTCTCTTCGATCGTGTCCGTTCCCTGGGTGACGACCACGCCGCCAACCTCAGGATTTGCGAGGAGCCCCGCGACGTGTTTGACGAGGCCGTGCGCGACCTCAATGGTCATCTCGAAGCCTGAGATTTTCGCAAAGTTTTGAAATTCAAGCCGAGGCAAGCCTTCCTGGCCAGGAAGCACGCCCACGATCTCTTCGACTTCCTTGGAAGCAACGACTCGGCCCTGTGAGGGGTTATACCGGGATGCGATCGTGCCACCGGTACCGACAACAACAATCTTTTGATCCTCATTCATGTTCTAAGCATTGAGCAGCTCGTTCCAGCGCCGCACGAGATAGTTATGTTCGTCCATGACCGAATTCCAGACGGCGATATGGCTCACTCGGTCGATGTAAGAACCGCCGGCCCGAATCGATCCTTTTTTTATCAAGATCTCGCCGTCCGGTCCAGGTAGGTCCGAGAGGGCAGGTTCGCCGTCATACCAATAGTTCCATTCGGCGTCCGACAGATACGGCCGGCTTCTCTCCGGGTTTGAGATGTAATAACCCTGGCGGGCAACGATGGCGCCCGGCCAACCACCTAACCACCAGTTCAGGTAATCATACGCGGCATCAAGCACCGGCCCAGCCGCACAGCTCGAAATCGAGAGTCCGCCGTACCAAGCCCGATAGCCCTCCTTAGGCGTGGCTTCCCGGTACTCCACGCCGGCGCGATGTAAATAAACACCCGCTGGAGACCATAAGCTCTGGATGCCCGCCTTGCGCCCAATCAGGAGTTCCGCTGATTCTCCGTGGGTAGACCAAAAGGCACTGAAGTGTCCCTTTTTCTTTTTTACCATCAGGATGGCGATGAGCCGGTCGATTTCCTCGACAGACAAGTTTCCGACGTCTTCAAACGAAGCCAGACCGGAACTCTCCGCCGCCAGGGCCGCGTCGATCGCCCCGATCGCAGCATCACTCTGGAGGGCGACCCGCCCACTCCAGGCCGGATCCAGGAGCCAGGCCCAGCTTTCTGACAGCGGGTTCATCCCCCGCGGTAACTCATCGAGCCGGTACGCGAAGCCGTCGACGTTATGCGTCAGCGGCAACATGCTGATGCACTCGGTTGGATTAGGACCAAGGGTTCCATCATGCGCCACATAGAGGCGATTCACCGGTATACACCCGGCGCCAAGGGAGGCGCCTGAAAGCAAACGCCCCGTCTTCGGCAGGGGATTGATTTCGTCCCAGGCAGGGATTCGTCGAATGTCGATGGGTTGGATCGACTGGGCCGGCCAAAGCAGATCCACGCTGTGAAACCATTGATCGTAGAGGTCGAAACTTTCCGGATGCATCACCGCACGCCGCTGGCAAGCCGTTCCATCTAGAACGGTAAAGGCCACCTCAGTGCCCAAAGCCGCGCTCGCTTTTTGCCGGATGGCTTCAATCAAAGTGACCGGCGTCCCCAGGACGCGCAGTTTGGTACGACAGGATCGCATACGGTGCGGTGCCCATTCCAGGGCCGGTGGGGCCAGGACATTTTCAACCAAACACGCTTACAAACCGCCCGAGAACACCGCAAACGAACGTTCAATGCACTGTCGGTCCAAGCCCCGGACAATGAACACGATCCGTGAACGGCGATCGTCATCCGGCCACTCTTTAAGATGCACGGGTGGGTGCACCAGATGCTGAACGCCATGGATTGCCACAGGGTAGCTCGCCTGGGTAACGTTCAGAATGCCCTTGACCCTCAAGATGTTCGCGCCATGACGGTTGAGCAGCATCGACAGCCACAACCCAAAGCCGGTCCAATCAATCTGCGTTTCAAAAACCAGGCAAAAGGAGGTCACGTCGCCGTGTGCGTTTTGCTCGGGGCGCAAGCGTGGGTCGCGACCTTCCTCGTCACCAAGAACCTGTAGTGCCCGCCGGCGAGGCGGGTTGGTCCAGCGCTTGACCTCGGCCTGGGCCGCCGGTCCGTGGAGGCCGGCGCCGAGCAGCAAATCGTCGCCGGAACCGATGTCAGCGGCCAACGCGATCGGCGCGGCGGGATTCATCTCGGCCAGACTGTGCCGGAGCCGGGCGCAGCGCTCCTCGCCGGCAAGATCCGCTTTGCTTACGATCAGACGGTCGGCCACTGCCACCTGTGCCGTCCAGACCGGGTGCAGTTGCCTTTGCAGGTCAGCGTTAATGCAGTCCACGACGGTGACCACCAAGCCCAACTTGAAATGGTGCCGTAAAACAGGATCCGCCAAGAGCGTGCCCAAAATCGGTGCCGGATCCGCCAGCCCCGTGGTCTCGACCATGACGCGCCGGAACGGCGGCACCTCCCCTTTCTGCCGTCTGGAAAACAGACGAACGAAGGCGTCCTTCAATTCACCACGGATAGAACAGCAGACGCACCCGCTTTTAAGCAAGACCACATCCGGGGCGATCTCGCCGACCAGCAAGTGGTCGATGCCGACCTCACCAAACTCATTGATCAAAACGGCGGTTTCCGTCGAGCGCTCGGAGGACAGCAGCCGTCGCAGCAGCGTCGTTTTGCCGCTCCCGAGAAAACCCGTGAGTACGTTAACGGGGACCACGTCAAACGCTACGCCGCTCACCGCTTGCGCCCTTCCAATGCCGCCAGTAGCTTCGGGTCTAAGGGATCTAAAGGACGACCAGCCATTTGCTCGGCCACGCGCCAAACCTGTCCGAGATCCGAGACGATTTCTGCCCGTCCGGTTGGGCTGGTCAAGAGGTAAGAAGTGCCTTGAAAATCGTCCAGCCGCAGCCTGTAAAAGGCTAACACGCGATTGGCCTGAAGGATGCGTTGAAGCCGCTCCTGCCGAGCCGGCAGGCCGCCCTTGATGGACGCGGCCCAATGCGATTCACTCCCCAACAATCCGCAAAGGGCACACATAACCTTTTGCCTTCTTTCGAGGTGCTTACCAGCGGGGGGTCTGGCGCCAAGAAAAGCAGCAATCCTTTAAGAAACTACTTCCGAACCTTTATTTCAACACCCCGGGATCGACGTGCCTGGCGGCAAGGACAAACAGACCCGAAATGAAACAAGGGATTGCCCCGAAGATGAACGCGGCGGTGCGCCAATCGCCGGAGTGACTCAGGATCGCGGTGGCACCCAAGCCGGCCAAAATCGCGCCCACCGGCCCGGTGGCGCTGATGAAGGTACCCCCGGTGGCTCGGATCGCCGTCGGGTAGCTCTCACCGATAAAGAACAATAACGCCGAGTACGGGCCGATCAGAAAGAAAAGCCCCAGGCTGTAGAGTGCCACGACGATCAGAAAGTTGCTCGGGGCAAACAGCATCAGTGCGAAAAACAGCCCGCCTAACATCCAGCCGATCGCGATGACGTTCCGCCGACCGATCTTGTCTCCGAAGTACCCGTGAGCCAGGTAGCCGCAGTAAGCCAGTACATTCGACAGGATCAGAATGACCAGGGAATTTTGAAACGTCACCTTATGAACGTTAGTAATGACGGACGTCCCGAGCACGCTGAATACCTGAATGGCAAACCAATTTAGCAAGAACGCACCGCCCAACGCAAGCGTGGCCCTCAGCGCCTCGCCCCGGAAGACGGCGCCGATTCCGGCGGCCTGGTGTTCTTCATAGTCGATGTTAAGCTTCCCGGCGAGGTCCCGCGCCTGTGCTTCGTTGCCAGCCCGGCGCAGTTGAACGATGCGCTGGTGGCTTTCGAATTGAGGGCTCTCCCTCAGGTTGCGCGCGAGGATTGCGATAACAACTGCCGGGACCGCCGCAAAGATAAAACAACCTTGCCAACCGATGATCGGCATCAGGATGGCGGTAAGCGCCGCTGCCGCCAGGGCGCCGATGGGCCAGCCACCCTGGACCAAACTGTAAATGAACCCTTTGCGTCGGGTGAGGCTTGGGTCATTGGCGGCAGCATACATCTCGTTGAGGTAGGTCGCGTTGACGGTTTGCTCGGCGTAGCCCATCCCAGAAAGGGACCGAATGACCGTCAACGCCGCCCTACCGAATCCCCCGGCGAACGCCGTTAGGAACGAGCAGATGGCCGCGCCGAGCACCGTGGTGATCATGCCGGCTCGTCGCCCGAGCCGATCCACCACAGGACCCACGGCGAAGGCTATGATCGCGGTGCCGACGGCCACCCACGTGGCCAGCGCTGCCTGGTTAGCGGCGCTCCAGCCGAAGCGCTTACCAATTTCAGGTAAGAGGGTTCCAAATAGGATAAAGTCATACACGGCGCACACCCAGGCAAAAAATGCGATCCAGCTGGCGTAGCGCACCTCGCCCGGGGTAACCTCACGCGGGAGCCAAGGGGCGGCCCCGGGTACTTTCATTTCCATCGGATTCATATTCGTTTAGAATTTATTTCTGCCGGGGATGGCGTTGGCGAAAGTCGTCTGCGATCTCGTCAAAGGTGAGGAAGCGAGTACCAGGATGGCTTTGAATGTGTTGGATCAGACGCTCTAGCATCAGAAGCACCTGCGGACGGCCGGACACGTCCGGATGGATCGTCATCCCGAAGACGGCGTAGTCGTATTCCCGGTAGACCCAGTCGAACTGGTCACGCCACATCTCTTCGAGCTGTCGCGGGTTCACAAACCCATGGCTGTTAGGCGCCTTTTTGATGAACATCATCGGCGGCAGGTCATCGAGGTACCAGCTGGCAGGAATCTCGATCAGATCCGTCTCCTGTCCGCGAACCAGGGGTTTCATCCAAACATCCGGATGCTGGCTGTAGTCGATCTTCGTCCACTGATCCCCTACCCTCACGTAATAGGGATGGAAGTCGTTGTGCATGAGGCTATGATCGTACTTGATGCCCCGCTCCAGCAGGAGCTCGTTAGTCACCGGACTGAACTCCCACCACGGGGCCACATACCCGGTTGGACGCTTGCCCGAAAGCCGCGCCAACAGGTCGATGCATTTATCCAGGATGGCCTGCTCCTGCTCGCGCGTCATCGCGATCGGGTTCTCGTGACTGTAGCCATGGACACCGATTTCATGGCCCGCGTCAGCCACCGCCTTCATCTGTTCGGGAAAAGTTTCCGCTGAGTGGCCGGGGATGAACCAGGTCGTGCGCAGGTTGTATTTCCCAAATAGTTTGAGGATTCTGGGTGAACCCACCTCGCCCGCGAACAGCCCGCGCGAAATGTCGTCCGGAGAATCCTCGCCGCCGTAGGAACCGAGCCATCCGGCAACCGCATCAACGTCTACGCCAAACGCACACAATATTTCTTTGCTCATGAGATCTAGCTTTCATTACGGCCACGGTGGGCTGGCCAATGCTGGAGCGAGTTCGTTTCGCGCGCCGGACGCGCCAAATAGAACCGAAGGCCTTCCCTGGGGCCGACTCTGCCGTCCGCGAGAAGGCACGACTGGGTTCTGCGGCGCCGAAGAATTTGAAGCTATGGCCATCTCTGGGGGTTACGCCTCGCTGGAATTCGGGGGCCGAGAAACCAGGCAAGCACGCGATCGATTTCGCGTCAATACAAGAAATGACTATTTCTGTCAAATATTCATTTTAAAAACCACGAAACGGCCCCGCGATCCCAATCCCCCGGTAGTTTGGCCGGAAAGCGCTCGGCTTGGGGGTGGCCTATTGGCAACCAGCCTGGCCTAAACCGGTAACTGTGTCGGGACGTGCATTTCCACAAAATGGATTTTTTCGACGAAATACATTATCAACTACCTGAAAGGCAGGTTGTGCGGGTCGGCGCGGTAGTCGCCTGAGCATTTACGCCCATGGTGGATAGACCATGAACGGCCGATCGATTCATTTCGATGATGGCCGCCCCAGACGGCGGGCCATCCTGTACGCAAGGCTTGGAAAATGAAGGTGCTAGAACGCGCCAGAAACAGGTACTGAGGTGGGCAGCCCAAAACAGACCCAGGCGCAGATCAACGAGGTCCCGGCCCAAAGGGCCGGAGATAGGGTGACGCAACCGCGCTATGAGACCATTCGCCAAGCGCTCCGCGCTTCCATTCTCAGGGGCACCGCTCTGCCTGGCCTGGTCCTGATCGAAAGACCAATCGCCGAACTCTTTGGTACCAGCCGGGCCCCGGTCCGCAAAGCCATGGACCTCTTAAGCAGAGAAGGGCTGATCCGAAGATTCAACGGGCGCGGTTTTCTCGTGTCCCCGGAAGGCGTTGAACTCCAGCCTCGACGCTTACCGCTAAACCAGCAAACCCTGGGTCTCGAGCCTACGCAGGTACTTATCGACCACCATTGGACCAGCGAAAGGATATTTAATGACCTCTTGTCGGCCGTTTCCACCTGCGTCGTCTTTGGCCATTTCAAGCTGGTGGAGCACGCTGCGGCGGAGTACTATGGGGTCAGCCGTGCCGCCGTCCGGGAGGCCCTCATCCGACTCCGGGATCGTGGACTCATCGAAAGGAACCCTTACTCGCACTGGTTAGCCGGTCCCCTCACCGCGCGCTCGGTGGCCGAAGATTACGAGCTTCGTGTAACGTTGGAACCGATCGCGCTCCGGCAGAGCGCACCGTTCCTGGAACGCCCTCACCTTCTGGGGATGCTCGCCGCGATCGATGCTTTCCTCGACCAGGGCGACCCCGCTGACCCTACGCAAATCAACCTGATCGAGCAAAGCCTGCATACTCATTGCTTGGCGCCCCTTAAAAATCGCAGGATGGCAGCGATGATCAGGCTAAGCCAGGCGCCGTTGGGACTGCATCGCATTTTCTTTTCCACCTTGCGCCGAAAGGCTGAACGGCCAATGCTGATTGAACATCGGCTCGTGATAGAATCACTGGTACAAGGCTTTTTTGGCGCCGCCGCCGCCGCCCTCGAAGATCACCTGCAGAAAGCCGCGGGACGCGCCCTTCAACGATTGAAGGTCTTGTCGGTGTTGCCCGAACCCGAACTGCCGGCGTACCTCGTTCGGATTACGTAGGGGCGGAGTCCCTGCTAATGGCGGTGTGCTAAGAGGAGACCGGGCGGTTCCGCGTTTCGCCCGCCGCTTGGCGCCGTGCGGCTTGCTTTCCAGCCCCGCTTTGAGTTCTGCTGGGCGCCTTCGCCGCCGCGTTAACCCAACCCAAGAGCCCGCCATGGCGCCCGCCCCGCCTGCTACCGGCTTTTCCGAACGCCCGAGCAAGCCGCCGACTGCCCCTGCCCGAGTAAGAAAACGCCCGCCGCCTGTAACGCGACACATTATTTCGTGGGATCAAGGTCAGATTAAATCGTGACCAAATGGGGGGTAATGTCGTGCTTTTTCGTGGGAAGTGTCACTTTCCCGTCGGAAGCGCCGCGCCGGGCCTGTCGCTTGCGGCGAAAAAGGCGGTCCGCCTCAGCACGGGAACGGAAGGAAAGCTAAAATCCCCTCAGAAGCAGCCGAAACGCGGGGACCAAATTTTGTGGGCTCCTGACTTTGGCATCCTTCTTGGCGTGGCGCTTCCTTGGTCCGGGCAGATTTTAGCGGCTTCGGCCGCTTAAGAGCGCGGCTTGGAGGCGGACGGGACCCAGAAAAAGTTGAATGCGGAAGGCTCTGAAGAACGATCTCGGCCTCGCAAGAGCGTCAGCGAGCGCCGGCCCGCACCGGGACCGCCCCACACCAAAGCGACACAGCGGGCGAGCCTTACCCCGGCGCGGCTTTCAGGCAACGGTAATCGCTCAGCAGCGAGGTGCCGAAGCGGCCGTGCAGCAGCCCCAGGATGGCCTCCAGCGACCCGAGCGTCTTGCGCAGGTGATGCCAGAGCTGGGGGAGGCTCGCCTGGGCAGGGCTGATCAACTGGCCCAGCAGGTCGCATAAGGGCTGCCGGCGCCGGGCGAAATCGCTCAGCGCTCGCTCCAGGGCACGCGACCGCGGTACCGCGCTGACAACGGGCTCGACGGCTAAGCATTGATCGAAATGCTGTTCCAACTCCTGCACGCGGCTACTGCGATAGGGCAGCACCCCGGCGGGCAATACCGTACAGCTCAGCCGGCACACCGGACAGCAGAAGCGCTCCACGCGTGTGCCGCCACAGCGCTTGCGCTGATAACTGCCATGGCGATGCATGCGGACCTCCCTTGCGCGTGGACACCTCGGACAGCGCGGCGATTGGTTGAGGGTGGCTGGGCCTAACTGCATCCCGCTAGCCTCGGTCACGATGGCCGCTCGGAAGCAACCCAAAAATCATGGCCTACTCACCATGCCTTTCCACCAGCTCACGTCACATTAATTCGTGGCCCACGTGCCAAGTCCCACGGAATAATTTGTCCCTCTACCCGCCCCGTTCCTACGAAATAGCGTAGCGCGGCACACCCTGATCAAAAGGCGTGCGCACGAACTTTTGGCTACCCACTTAGTGGTGCATCCGGCAAGTTTATGCGGGTGACGGCACCAGGGCGCGGCCGGGTTGACGACGGGGGCGATGCCGGCGCCGCTGCCCCCAACGGTACGGGTGGCGATGCGCATTCCAGTAGGCGGTGGCTTGCTCGATCGCTTGGGCTA
>JAFAUY010000448.1 GCA_019243005.1 Verrucomicrobiota bacterium
TCCGCGGTGCTGATGGTAAAAAGCAGATTGATCATCCCGATGATCTGATGCGCGCCCCGCAACACGAAAATGCGGCCCCGGTTAGGTTGCTCCAGGATCAGCCGCAGCCCGCGCACCTGGGTGTTGTAATCGGGCCGGAAATCCGGTTCCTGCGCAAACAGCTCCATCAGCAGTTCCGCTAAGGCAGGCAGATCGTCCAGGGTGGCGGCTTCGATGCGGGTCAACGGATCCATGGAACCGGGCATCATGGCAGAAACCGGCGGGCTTCGGAAAGAATTTTCCTGGGTATCGGACGGCATCGACTTTTCTGCACTTGAGCCCGGTCGACGGGCGGTATAGGAGACAAAACTGGATGATCTGGCTCGGGATTTTACTGCTCAGTTACCTTCTCGGCTCCGTCCCGAGCGGCTACTTGGTGGCAAAGTCGCAAGGGGTTGACATCCGGCGGCACGGCAGCGGCAATATCGGCGCCACCAACGTGCTGCGGGTCATGGGCAAGAAGTGGGGCTACCTCGTCTTCGCGTGCGACGTCTCCAAGGGATTTCTCGCCGTCAAACTGGCTGCCCGGCTGGCGGAGGCAGGCCACGTCGACGCGGTCATGGGCGCGGTTCTGGGCGCCGTTGCCTGCATCCTCGGCCACAATTACACGGTGTGGCTCAGGTTCAAAGGCGGCAAAGGCATCGCCACTTCGGCCGGCGTCCTGCTCGGCCTGTTTCCGCTGATGGTTCTGCTGGCCGTCCTGATCATCTGGCTCGTGGCCTTTTTCGCCGGCCGCTACGTCTCACTCGCCTCCATCTGCGCCGCGCTCTCTCTGCCGGTCGCCGTGTTTCTGCTGGTGGCCCGTTCGGGAATCGATTTCTGGCCCCTGTTTTGGTTTTCCGTGGCGATCAGCGCCTTGGCGGTGTGGCGTCACCGCAGCAACCTGGCGCGGCTCGCCAAGGGTACCGAATCACGGTTTACCCGTAAGTGAACCCACCGGTCACAGGACGAATCCAGGTCCGTTAGGCAGACATGGCGCGGATCACGTATTTGGGGGCCGGAGGTTGGGGGACCGCCCTGGCGTTGCTGGCAGGCCAGAACGGGCACGAGGTCACGCTCTGGTGTCGCCGCCCCGGGCTCGCCGGCCGGCTGCGCCGGGAACGCGTGAACGAGGATTACCTGCCCGGCGTCACTTTGCCCGCCGGCCTCGGCATCACCTCCGACCTGGACGAGGCCGTCACGCGGGCCGAAGTCGTGGTCTGGGCGGTGCCTTCCTCTGGCCTCCGCGAAGTCGCCGTTGAAGTTTGCGCCCGCGGCATCTTGCCGGCACCGGCGGTGTTCGTCTCGACCGTCAAAGGCATCGAGTCCGGTACCGATCTGCGCATGAGCCAGGTGCTCGGCCAGATTTTTCCGGCTCATCCGGTCACGGTCTTATCCGGACCGAACCACGCCGAAGAGGTGGCTCAAGGCGTGCCGGCCGCAACCGTCCTGGCCGGGCCCGCCGGCCTCGGCGAATGGTTGCAGCAGACGCTCGCCAGTGACCGGTTCCGCGTGTACACCAGCTCCGACCTCCCGGGCGTCGAACTGGGCGGCGCCTTGAAAAACATTTTTGCGCTCGCGGCCGGCATGAGCGACGGGCTCGGGTTCGGAGACAATTCCAAAGCCGCCCTCGTTACCCGCGCGCTGGCCGAAATGGTCCGGCTCGGCACGGTCCTGGGAGGACGGCGCGAGACCTTCTACGGCCTCAGCGGGATGGGTGACCTCACCGTCACCGCCTTCAGCCGGCACAGCCGTAATCGCCGCGTCGGTGAACGGCTGGCCCGGGGTGAGACCCTGGCGGCCGTGACCCGGAGCATGCGCATGGTCGCCGAAGGCGTCAACACCACCCGGGCCGCCCTGGCGCTCGCTCGACGGCACGGCGTCGACGCCCCGATCACCCAAGGCGTTCACTCCGTGCTGTACGAAGGAGAACGCGTCGGCCGCGCCCTGCAAAAGCTGCTCGAGCGCAATTTGCGTTCGGAAGAAGAATAAATGCTAAAAAGGCCACAAGCCGAAATATGCCACAAATGAGAAAAGCGCTACCCGCACCGCCGGTGACCAACCGTCGTTGTATACACCAGGTTTTGCGGCCGTTGCTGGCGCTCTATTCCTGCGTCTAATTCCCGCGAATCGCACTTTTTGGCTTCGCCAATTGGTGGCATTTTTCCGCTTGTGGCATTTGTGGCATTTCCTTGCGCGGCATTTTTTCCAGGGGTGAAATCGTTACAATCTTACACCGCCGAAAAATTAAGGTTGCTATTTTAAGGGTGGTTACCTAACTCGGTTGCATCTACGGGGAGTCCGGTGGTTTAACCCCCGCCACTTCCTGGCTCCGGGCTAGACAGATCATCTCTATGTTATGAACAAAGGTCGTCCGCGACTCGCTTGGAACCGCCGAAACCAGGCCGGCCTGACGTTGGTGGAGCTGCTGGTGGTACTCGCCATCATCGGGACCCTGGCCGGCATCATCTACCCTGCCATCGTCGATTCGTTTCAAAAAAGCCAGGCCGCAATGGCCGCGCAACGCATCGATGCGGTGGAAAAAGCCAAGGTGCAGTTTCGTCTGGATAACCCCAGCGCCACCACGGCTCAGTTCAGCGACCTTCAGCCTTACCTGGTGCAGCTGGGGCAGCCGTTGAGCAGCACGGCGGCTCTGAATGACGGCACGGGCGGCACGATTAACATCGGTGATCTGGTTAATACCGCCTACTTTATCCAGTCAGGCTCGAACGCGAAATTCACGCAGCTGTTAGCCAAATACCATGTGCCGCTTAGCAGCAAACCCGAAGACGACGTCCCAACGACAGCCGCCACGTCCTCAACGACGACGACGGCCGCGGTAGGTTCGTCCAGCCCGTAGGCGTCCGCGAATTCATTTTATCAGCAAGGGGTGCCATGCCGCGTTACGAGGTCATTACGCAGGTGCGCAAGAACTCGCCCTACACCCGTACGTTTGCCGAGGCTTCGTCGCTGGCGGAACTGAATGCCCGGCTGAGTAACCTGAACAAACCCGTCGTCCAAGTGATCGAACCGGTCTCCGCCAGAGTAAGAATCAGCCGGACCGGCGTCGGCCTGCGGTCGCGGCTGCTTTTTCTGCAGCAACTGGAGACCTGTGCCTACCTCGGAGTCGATCTGCGGGCCGCCCTCGGAATGTGCCTCGACAGCACGTCCCGAAAAACTCGCGGCGATCGTCGACTGCTCGCGGTCCTCAAGGAGCTGCGCACCCACCTCTCGCGCGGGGCCTCCTTCTCGCGAGCGGCAGGCGCATACCCGGAAGTTTTCGACGAGGTTTCCGTCGGACTCCTTTCGGCCGGCGAGGAAGGCGGCACCTTCCCGGAATCACTGACGAACGTCCGGCGAATCTGGGCACGCAACGAGGAGTTACGCCACCGGTTGGGTACGATGCTGGTCTATCCGCTCGTGGTGCTCGGGGCCGCCGTTGGCGTGGTCTGGTTGCTGATTACTCGGGTGGTCCCGCAGTTCGTCGCCGTACTTTCCGAAATGCGGGTAAATCTTCCGTGGCCTACCCGGCTTCTGGTCGCCGTTTCACAATTCGTGCGGGATTACCCGTGGCTGGTCGGAGCCGCTGCGCTGCTGTTTATCATCGGCTGCACGCGCCTGCCAATCCTAGTCCGAAAGCAACCCCGGCTGCACGGGCTGATCCTTCGCCTGCCCGTGTTGGGCAAACTGAACCTCCTGCTGCTCCGCGCAAACTTCTGCCGGACCTTCGCCCAGCTCAAAACTGCCCGGGCCAAAACCACCCACGCACTCCTGCTCTGCCGTGACCTCAGCTGGAATTTCGAGTACCGCGCGGCCGTCGCCCGGGCCCTGGTACGGGTGCAGCGGGGCGAAGGTCTATCTCAGGCGTTGGCCGATGAAGCGGAAATGTTCGGCGACATGATCGCCAACGGAATCAATTTCATGGAGATTTCCGGCGCGGGCAGTGAGGGCCTGAACCGCTTGACGGAGTTGCTTGAACGGGAGCTGGATGGCCAGATCAACGTGATGCGCCAGGTGTTGGATCCGCTGCTCATCCTTTTTCTTGGGCTCGTCATTGGCGGGATCGTCTTCGCCACGTTCCTGCCGGCCATCCAGATTCTGCAAAATATCTGATTCAACATTTTTTTCTGTTATTTTATTTGGCTGAAGGCTATTAGTCGGGCATCGCGATGGGCTATTCTTTGGTTCACTTCCTGCGCCATTTTCCTTGGAAGTACTACCTTTCCGGAGGGTTGTTCCGGACGAATGAACCGGTCATCGCCGTGATCCTGTCCCCGGCGCAATCGCCCGCGCTGGTAGCCCGCGGGCGGTATGCGCTCTGGTATGAAAATGACGTCGCGATGATGCCCGACGCCCCGCCCTCGCCCGAATCCGGCCTGGATCCCGGCCTTTCTTCCGGACGCAGCTTCAGCACGAAATTGCTGGCCCGGGGCCGCGCCAAAAGCCCGGCCCGCTACGTGCTGCTGCCTGAACTGACCGTAAACGATTTCTACTGCAATGTGCACCGGGTTGACGCTCTGCACGAGAGTAACGCCGAGGTGCTGCTGGAAAATTTGCAAGAGGATCCGCGCCAGGTTTTCGGGGCGTGGGACGAAGCCCGGGCCTTTCGCTGGGCCGTTCTCTCCACCGACCTCGAGCCGTTACACGGGACGCTTGACCGCCGGCACCCCCAAGTCATGATCGTGGGTGTGCCCGCGGAATACTGCGAGCGCGTGGATGGGTGGATCGACCGGCAAAGGGCCTCGCTCGCGGCGATCATACCCTCCGTCCTCGCCTGTTTGAAATGGTTCCTGGAAACGCTGGCGCCCGTTGCGGAGCCTTCCGTGCTCGTGGTGGAATTGGCGCAGGTCACCGTGCTCGCGGTTTTCATGGAGGGCCGGGTCGTCCTCCTGCGCCAGTATGCGGGTGAGGTGGATTACGTGTTCGAGGATCTGAGCGAGCGCGTGCGTGAGTTCGCCGTCGCGCCCAGCCGCATTTACCTCTGGAGCCTGGGTACGCCCAAACTCCAGCTGCCGGACGGATTTCTGGTGATCCGGGTCACCGCAGAAATCATGCGTGAAGCGTCCGCCGGCCTTTTTGCGTTCCGGAAAAAGGACGGCGCGAAAACCGAAACCAAGGAACCGGCGGCCTACCTGTTACACTGGGCCACCCAGCACGTAGGATGAAAAACCTTTTTGTTTCTCCAGAACGCGTGGCCGTGCAGAACTACCGCACCGCCCTCCCGTTTCGGGTGGCGGCCGCAATCATTTTTGCCGGCATGCTTCTGCAGGTTCCGCTGCTTCTGAGCGCCGTCCTGACGTGGAGGCGTTATCAGGGTGCCCGGGACCAACGCGAAATGCTGCAGGCGGAAACCGCCACCCTTCAGGCGCAACTCGCGCCGCTTCAGGAAACCAAGCGCAAGCTGCAGCAGATCCATCAGTGGGAACCGATCTTCCGGGGGCGCTTGCCGGTCAGCGCGATCCTTAGCGTCGTGGAAAAGTCGATTCCGGAGCAGGCGGTCCTCGGATCGGTCCTGATCGAGGCCGACCAGTTTGACCGGATACCCGTGAATGGGGGCGTTTACCGTGTCCCAACCAATTACCATTTGGTTCTGCAAGGCGAAACGCGTCCGGACCAGGGTGAAATCGTCCAGACTTTCAGCGAAACGCTGTTGCGCCATCTGCCGCCTGGATCGGAAGAAATCCGCAATGAGCGGCAACCAAGGGCGGCCGGGAACTTCAACCTTTTCGTTTTGCAGTACTCGATCAAACCGAACGGGAACTACTTTGGAATGGGCGTACAGCGACTTGCCGATCCGGACCCGCTTTAGACTCTTTCCCTATTATGAGGCCTGCCTTTGTTTTCATTGTCCTCGTCGCCGTCGGCGTTGGCGCGATGCTCTGCGCGGAGAATGCGTTGCTGCAGCGTGCACGGCATGCGGTCGAGGAGTTCGAGCGGCAAAACGTCATGTCCGAGCAAGGTAACCGGCGGCTCGCCGACGAAGGCAGGGCGCTGCAGGCTAACCGCTCGCGCGTTGAAGCCCTCTACCTGCGGTTGAAAGATTCCCTGGCCGGCCCGCGCGCTTTACCTATCGGCAACAGCAATCGGGCCGCCCGTTCGGAAGAACCGGTGGACCAAGGGACCCGCGTCATTCAGCAACTCAATGACGCCGGGGTGATCACCCAGCAAAACCGGACCATGCCCGGTGAAATGGCACAGATCCATGAGGCGGGCGCATCCCGGCTCGAACTTCACCGGTTGATCCCGTTACTAACCGAACAGGAAAACTCAAATGCTTTCCTCTTTATCGACCGCATCGTGCTGACCCGCCCTTCCTCGGTTCCGCCCTTTTCGTCTGAACCGACCTACCTGGATGCGCGGTTCACGATTCGCGTGCTGACCGGCAAGTGACGATGATGAAAAACGTTTCTATCTCCGCCGTGTTGCTGCTGCGGACCTCCTTCGGCATCGCCGTGGCCGGCGATCCGGTCCAACTGCCCGAGCTGTACCTGTTTCACTACCAGCCGGCGCAGCGGGATCCATTCATCAGCGCAACCGCCGCACGCACGCTGGTCTCCGGCGAACCGCGGATTGAAGGCGTCGTTTCCGGACGCATTCTGGAGCGGTACCTGCAAACGCTTTCGCGACTCATCCAAAAGGAATTGTTCGTGGAAGGCGTGAGTATCAGCGACGATCAGGCCAAGGCCGTCGCGCTCATCAACGGCGTCGAATTTCGCACCGGCGACAGCCTTCCCGTGCCGGCCCAGCCGGAACAGATCAGCCAATTGGAGGCGCTCTCGCGAACCTATGGGTTGCCGCTCCGGCGCGGCGTCCAGCCGTCCGACAGCGTACTTTTCGAAGTCGGGCAGATCAAGGCATCCGGGGTCTGTATCGTCTTACCCGGGTTCAAGGCAACCCTCTGCGAGATTCCTTTCGAAGGCGACAACATCCCTAACCAAATTCAACTCGAACGGAGGCGCTCAAGCGCGACTAATCGATGAACCGCACCTTTCTCCTTCTGTTGTTGCTTCTCACGGCCGATCTCGTTCGGAGCCAAACCGTTTCACCGCCCGAGCCGCCGCCGATCCTGCCGTCGGCGAGCGCCAGCCCGTCTCCGCCCGTTGCGCCTGGGCCTGGGGGCGGAGCGGAAACCGGCGGCCAGGATACCGTCGTCGATGAAATCGAACGCTTGCTGCGGGAACGTGAAAGCGCGCAGGCCGCCGCCGCCGCCCGCTTACCTCCCGACCAGCCGCGCACCCATCGTTTCACTAACCAACCGTTGTCACGGGTCTTGCGCATCCTTGCCGAACAGGCGGAGATCAACTACATCGAGCCTAATTTCACCAGTGAGGAACGCATCTCCGTGACGTTGAACAACCTGACTCCGCTCCAGGCTTTCTATGAGATCGCCGAATCGCGAGGGTTCCAGGTGGTTTCCGACGGCCGCAAATATACCCTGCGCCGTTCGGATGTGGAATCGCCGAGTTTCTACCTGACCCGGCGTTACCCCATTAGAAATCAATCGGCGGAATTTTTGTTGCAGCCCATCGCCAACCTCCTCGGCATCAAGGTGGCGCCCGCGACCGACCAGTTTCCGGCCTACCCGAAACCGGCCAATAATAACCTGACCCCGGATGCGTTTTCCGGGAGTTCGGGTGCCACCGGAACCGGTTCGGACCAAAGCCGGCCGCGTTATCAACCCGGTGTGCCTTTCGACGCCCCGTTGTCCACCGGCGGCTTTTCCCGGGACAGCCAAAGCGCCATCTTCATCGAGCGCAGCAGCAACTCCCTCGTGGTTCGCACCACGTTTGAGCAGCAGGAGGCGGTTGCCGCCGAGATCTACCGGCTTGACCGGCGTGAACAGCAGATCCTCATCAAGACCTACGTCGTGGAGGTCACCGACAGTAACGGCATCGGGGGCGGCATCGACTGGTCGCAGACGCTCGGTTTGGCGCCGGACCAGGGAGCAAAGTTCTCGCTCACCGGCAATGTCGGTACACCCTCCGGTCAAACGATCACAGGGCGCCTGAACCCGGGTGCATTCTTCACCAACGGGCTGGTCCTGAACCTGTCCGATGTCCAGATCGTCCTGCGGGCGCTGAAACAAAAGGGGCGCGTCAAGAGCAGCAACTCTCCCATGACCGTGGCCAAAAGCGGAATGCCGGTCACGATTCGTTCCGATACCAAACAAACCATCTTCCTGCAGACGCCCGGGACCAACAATTACGGGCCCAGTACCACCCCTTACACCTTTACCACCGGCCTCACCATCGATGTGGTTGCCCGCATTCTGGAAGGCAGCCTCATCGACCTTAATCTGAACCCGACCCTCTCAAGCGCGATCGGCACCAGTGACGCCCAGCCCGGGACGACCACCCAGGTACCGGTCATTTCGACTCGGAGCACGACGGCGAATGTCACCGTAAAGAGCGGTCAGGCGGCCGTCATCGGCGGCATCCTGCAGGATACCGCCAATTTCAATGCGAACGGCATCCCCGGGCTCTCCCGGATTCCGATTGTCGGTTACCTCTTCAAATCACACATCAGATCTAACCAAAGAACCAACCTTATCGTGATTGTCTGCCCGACCATCGTGCCGGCCGAGTTACACCGTCAGGATCGTGTCGGTGAGAGCGAGCGCAAAATCCTTACCGACGCGTACGATCTGCCGGGCGAGCCTCCGCCATTGCTCCAGGGTACGGCCGATAAGCAATTACCGTCTGAGAAGTGACGATGGCCGTGGCCTGAAATGCAATGCCGTGAAAGAGGTTTTTCGCTGGTAGAAGTGCTGGCGTCGATGCTGGTGCTGTGCTCGGCTTCCGTGGCCATCACGGCCGGGTGGCGTTTAGCCGATTACAAAGAGTTGGCCATGCGCCTGGATGACCGGGCCAGGCGCGTCCTCCGCGAGTGTTACGAACTGCAAACTTTCGCCCCCTTAGAAAACAAGCCGTTCAAGGCCGACGGGACTCCTAACAATCCGGCGTTGGTGCACGGTTTCCTGTACCATCCCCGGGCGCAGCCGAATGCTCCCGTGCAGAACAGCGGCAATTACCTCGACGCGGTGCCTTACACCATCTCAATCAGTTCAGACGGAAAATCGATGGAACTTCGCTACGAATTGCCCGGGCTCGGCCAGATCCGTCAACAAAGCGTCCGCCAGTCTGCCGGCTTCAACCCTCAACCCCTGGATCCTTAAACCACGATGCATCGGCGTGCTTCTACTTTAACTGGTGCTGCGGCGGCTGAACGTGCTTTCACGCTGGTAGAGTTGTTGGCGGTGGTGGGAGCCGTGGTCGTCGTTCTCGGGGCGGCGACGGGGTTCATGCTGACCGCGTTGCTTCGTGAGAACGCGGTGCTCGAGGCAGAGCGCCTCGAGGCGATGCACGACGATTTGGCCCAGACCATGGTACGGACCCTCAAAACCGCCGTCGCGTTTCAGATCTATGCGGATCATTCGCAGTATCAGCCGGGCCGGTTGGAGAACGGCGTGCGCGCCGGCAACTTCCTGGTGTGCCTGAGGACGGACCCGGACGGAACGCAAACTGCATCTGGTTTCGAACTGGCCG
>JAFAUY010000009.1 GCA_019243005.1 Verrucomicrobiota bacterium
GTTCCGCTGAGCTCGGAAGAGGACCTGGACGGTGCTCTGATCCCGCAGTTCGTACGCCAACGCCGGCTTGAAGACGGAAGCGGCAGGCGCGGTCACAAATCCCACCATTTTCTGGTCCAGGCCCGTCCAGACAAAGTCCGCCGAGAAGGTCAGATTCTTGACTGGGGTCCAGCGGGTGATGAAACCGATCTGGCCGACGTTGTAGTCGGGGTTACAGGTCGTGATGCCGCCGGCCGCCGCGTTGGCGAGCGCCCGGAACGAACCAACGAAGGTAATCCCGTTGACTACGCCACCGCAGACCAGGGCCTTGGCACCGTCGCTGTACCTGACTGAAGCAAAAGCGCCGTAGAGGGCCGAGCTCCAGTAGGGATCCCAGTTGTGGTTGTAAGCACCCCGCATGCCCCAGGTCTGGATGAACTGCTGCTGCGTTCCGATAGCAAACAGAGTGTCAGGAGCAACACCGAACCCGACGCTTTGATAGGCCACGTTGCTGCCGCCATAGATCTGGGCCGCACCAGCACCCGCCGCCAGGTTCTGGATGTTGTAGCGAGTCGCACCGTCCGTATAGACGCCCGAGACGTTGAGCGTGTCGCCGGCAGCAATCCAATCAGTCTTAAGCGACAAAGCGCCCTGGACGGCGAAGCCCCACTTGTCGTCGGGATGCCCCGTCAGTTCGGTAGCGCCGTAGTAAGCCGTGTGATTGTCATGAGCAGCAACCGACAACTTCCCGGTGCCCCAAACCTGATCGACCTGCAACGCAGCGACCACGTCGGGAGCGACTGTGTTCGCATAGTCGCTGGTGCCAAAGGCGCCACCAGCGCTGATGTTGTTCACGCCAGCCTGAAAGTACGCAACCTGATCCTGCAACGAAATCGTGCCCGACCAGCCGCCGCCGAACTGCGCGGTATAGGTGAACTGGTTCACACCAGTGATCGTACCGCCGCCGCCGACAAGACCGTCGAAGTTGTTACCGGGATAGGCGCTAAACGGAGCATCGAACACCGAGACCGCCTTACCCATCGTAAAGCCGGCGAACTGAATGAACGCGTAGTAAACGCCGAGCTGACCGAAGGAAGTCGCACCGGCGTTAGCGTTGGCCGGCGCACTAACCCCCAAGCTGCCAAGCTGCGAGTATACGGTCGACCCAGGCACGGTACCGCTTTGGGTGTAGCTATCCGTCGTCCAGGTGAATGTCCCATCGAAGAACGTGCGAACGACGCCATACTCAGTCGCCGTACGCGTATCGATGTTGAAATCTTCACGGGACCGCCAAGTGTAGCCGTTGGTCATGCGGTTGAAGGAAGACCCCGGGAGATTTGTGTTACCGGTGTAGACTGAGTTGGTATTGACGGCAACCTCAGCGCGCAAATAGCCGCCGAGCTTGATGCAGGTGTCGGTGCCCGGAATGTACCAAAAACCGGCACCGTACAGGGAGCAGATCCTCACGTATTCGACCGCTTTGGCCTTTACGGGAAGATCGGCTGCCTGGGCCCCAGACATCGCAACGAGACCCGCCGCGGAGCCGAGGATAAGGCTCTTAACCATCTTCATGTTAAACCTCCAAGTTGCTCTTTCCTAGGGAAGGTTCCGGATCCGCTGGGTGGAGACACCCTAAGGTTGGTTCCCTTGTCCCTTAAGTTCACCGCTTAGTCGCTTCGCGCCTTCGGACACACGCGCTGAACGCGAGGGACTAAAGCGAACCACCTAAAACGGGACGACCTCGGGATTGCCCCCCTCCGTCGCACGTTGGATAGAAAACGAAGAGTTCCGATCAATCAATGAAAGACTGACGGAAAAGAGGGCTTTGCGGTTTCTTTTTGGGCAGATGTTGCAGAATTGCCACCCCCGTTTGCTTGCTGGTAGGGCTAAACTTCGGAAAGAGTTATAGAATCTTTGAAGGTTGTTTGATTGATGGAAAGCCCCTGCAAAGTTCTGCGTCCTCCCTTTGCATCGGTTCCTCAAGGTCCGAGGGCTCAAGCGCCAACGCGAGATGCGAATCGCCGGGCGGTGCCATCATGAAGCGCCGCACTTCATATCGGCTCCTCTTGCAACCGGCCGTGACGATCTTGCGGCTGGTTGCGTCGAATGCGGCGAGGCGTTCGAGCCTCGGCGGCGAACTCAACAGGGGACAAGGGCAGGACATGGGCCGATCCTGAAAGCTATTAGTGTCCGCGAAGCGCGTGTAAATCCGACGTCACCACGTGGACCGCGAGCATGGCAGCCGGGGAAGCGCCGCGCTCGTTGGAAAGGGGGTGGCG
>JAFAUY010000057.1 GCA_019243005.1 Verrucomicrobiota bacterium
CGCCGTGAGCACCGACGGCGGACAAAGCTGGGCGGAAGCGCAATGGTTGGACCCGGTTGGGCGGCATGCGTGGCGCCGCTGGCAATTTGAGTGGCGGACGCCGGCGCGGCCAGGCAAATACACCTTGCTGGCCCGGGCCAAAGACGCGCAGGGTACCGCGCAGCCGGCGCAGCACGATCCGAATCACGGCTCCTACGTGATCAATCATCCCCTTCCGATTGAGGTCTTCGTGGACGATCCGGCGAAGCCGTCAGGATAACACGGGAATGCCCACCGCTCTGATCGCAAGCGCCGGTTTGAACCTTGCCAGCGCGTCCGAAGCGTCGACCCGCCAGCCGGCCGGATTACCGGAACAAATTCGTCCTGGCCAGATCGACGACTTCATCGCCGCGCCCGTTGAGCACGGCTCTGATCAGGTAAAGACCGAAACCGGTCATCTGTTCCAAGTCGATCGTCGGCGGCATCGACAATTCCTGGCGATTTACCACCACCTCGACGAGCGCAGGGCCATCATGCTCGAGGGCTTTCTTCAGGGCCGGGTCCACTTGCTCCGGCGTTTCGACCCGCAACCCGAGCGCGCCGGCAGCTTCGGCAATTTTGGCGAAATCCGGGTTGTGCAGGTCGGTACCATAATCGAGCAGGCCGGCCGCTTTCATTTCCAACTCCACGAATGCCAGGGAGCTATTGTTGAACACCACCACCTTGACGGGCAGGTTCAGCTGTCTAAGCGAAAGCAAATCCCCAAGCAGCATGGCGATGCCGCCGTCGCCCGAAAGGGAGATGACTTGCCGATCCGGGAAAGCGGCCTGGGCACCGATGGCCTGCGGCAAGGCGTTGGCCATTGACCCATGATTGAACGAGCCGAGCAAACGACGTTTCCCGTTCATCGTCAGGTAGCGCGCAGCCCAGATGGTCGGGGTCCCCACGTCACAGGAGAAAACCGCGTCTTCCGCGGCCAGCGAATCCAGCCTCCTCACGAGGTATTGCGGGTGAATCGGCCTTCTTCCCGGAACGCCGGTGGCCAGGTCATCCAGGCCTTTCCGCGCTTTATGGTAATGATCGACGCAGAGGTCAAGGTGCGAACGTTCCGTCTTGGCCTCCAGGTGGTTCAGGAGGACTTTAAGCGTTTCTTTCACGTCACCCGCCAACCCGATATCCACGCGGCTCCGCCGGCCGATCTGTTCCGGCCGGATATCGATTTGGGCGATGGTCGCTTTTTCCGGGTAGAATTGCTGGTAAGGGAAATCCGTTCCCAGCATCAAGAGGGCGTCACCGTTCATCATGGCGTAATAGCCGGAGGAAAAGCCGAGCAGGCCGGTCATGCCCACGTCAAAGGGGTTGTCGTATTCAATGAACTCTTTGCCGCGGAGGGCGTGCACGATGGGAGCTTTCAGTCGCTCAGCCGCCTGGATCAATTCATCGTGTGCCCCGGCGCAGCCGGCACCGGCCAGAATGGTAACCTTTTTCGCGTCGTTGAGAACCGCGGCAAGCCGGGAGATATCTTCGTCCGATGGCCGGATGGTTGGCCGGGTCGGGTTCAGCTTGAGCCGGGGCTGCATTGTGGTCGCTTCGTGCAACGCGATATCGCCGGACAACACGACCACCGCCACACCCTGGCGGGACGCCGCCGTCTGCATCGCAATTTCGAGCACCCGCGGCATTTGTTCCGGGTGTGAAATGATCTCACAATAATGGCTGCATTCCGCAAAGAGCCGTTCGGGATGGGTTTCCTGAAAGTAATTACTCCCGACTTCTCTACTCGGGATATGCGCGGCGATGGCCAGCACGGGCACGCGGTTACGGTGACAATCGTACAGGCCGTTAATCAGATGCAGATTGCCGGGCCCGGAACTGCCCGCGCAAACCGTCAGGGCACCCGTGAGATGAGCCTCCGCCCCAGCGGCGAACGCGGCCGTTTCCTCGTGGCGCACGTGAGCCAATTGGACCGTGCCGTGCCGATGAATGGCGTCGGTGATGCCGTTCAAGGAATCGCCGACAATCCCGTACACGCGTTTCACACCCGCTGCGGCCAGGGTGTCGACCAGCAGTTCAGCGACTGTCTTTTTTGCCATAAATTTGTCTTTGTCCGATGCTAACGGCCTCGGCAGGTTGGATTATGCGGTTAGCTTTTTCAAGCTTTCGAAGCAAAAGATAGGTCACACCGTGGTAGGTGCTGACGATGGCAGGGTTACCTTTTACCGCTCTGCCTTGCTTGAAGTAGGCGGCGGGATCATGGCCCTTCAGGAAATCCTGGATTAAAGACAACGGTTAACCCGCGTCCGGCTCGAGCGTCGATTATTTTCCCATCTGCTCTGCCTTGGTTTCACCCTACCGAAGTGGATCGGGGTCAGGCAAACGGACTTCGCGGGCTCACGGGTGTTCAGGCGTCGGCACCATCTGCACACAAACCGGCGAACCCACCTCCACCGATTTGCCTGTGGACGTCAGGGCGCCGGTCTCCGGGTCGCGTTTGAAAATCACGAGGTTATCGCTGTCCTGATTGGCAACCACCAGGAACTTGCCCGTCGGATCGATGCAGAAATCCCGGGGTTTGGTTCCTAAACTGGCCTGATGGCCCACCGGCGTGAGGGTGCCGGCCTGCGCGTCGACCGAGTAAATTGCCAGGTCATTGGCGTTTGCACGGTTGGAAGCGTACAGGAATTTTCCGTCCGGAGAGAAGTGCAGGGCGGCCGCCCCGATATCGCCCGGCCATTCCTTGGCCGCGACCCGAACCGTTTGGATCGGCTCCAGGCGCGCCCCGTGCCGTTGGAACACCACGATCGCTTCGCCCATTTCCTCAATCAGGTAGACAAACCGGCCATCATGACTGAACGCCAGGTGCCGGGGTCCGGCGCCGGGGGACACGACCGTGAACGCTGGCCTGGCCGGGTGCAATGGGAACGCCTGGCTGCCCGGCTCGCAACGGTAGGCGTACACCCGGTCCTCGCCCAGGTCAGTCGCGAAGAGCAACTCGTTGTCCGGCGAAGGTATCACCATGTGCACGTGGGCGCTCTCCTGGCGTACCGGATTCGGCCCGTGCCCGACGTGGGTAAGCGTTTCAACGGGACCGGCGAGTGAGCCGTCCGGCTGCACGGCCAGAGCGGACAGGCTGCCGCTGCTGTAGTTCGCCACGAACAGGTTTGCCCCGTCAGGTGACAAGCTCACGTAGCAGGGGTCCGCACCGAGGGCCGGCACTTTGTTGATAAACGTCAAGGCGCCCGACGCGGCATCGAAACGGAAGGCGCTGACCGCTCCCTGCTCATTGCCGCAGCCGTGCAGTTCATTGACTGCGTAGACAAACCTCTTATCGGGGCTCACCACGAGGTAGGAAGGGTTTACCGTCTCGGCCGGTGCGGCGAGCGGCGTCAGGTCGCCGGTGTCGGCGTTGAAACGAAAACTGTAAATGCCCTTGCTCTTACCGGACGTGTAAGTGCCCACCA
>JAFAUY010000268.1 GCA_019243005.1 Verrucomicrobiota bacterium
CATACGCAATCTGGCAGGCATATCCCTGGAGTAGTTGCACCACCATGGCCAGGCAGTCGGCTGAATCGACGTTGTCATCAACGATCAACATGCGAACGTCAGCCGAACCCGCAGGTTGCGCCGTTGCGGCCACCGCGGTAGGGGGCAGTTGTTCGGGCCCCTGCTTATTCGAAACCACGGGCAGCCGCACCACGAACTCGCTTCCTTTACCGGGTCCAGGGCTAAAGGCGTCCACCTTGCCACCGTGCAGTTCGACCAGTTGCCTGACCAGAGTCAACCCGATACCCAGGCCGCCGACGGATCGGTCCAGCCGCCGTTCAGCCTGCACGAAGAGGTTGAAGATCAGCGGGAGCATCATGGGTTCGATGCCGATGCCTGAGTCCTGCACCCGGACCTTTACTTCGGTCTCCGTCGCGTCCACGCCTACCCAGATCCGGCCGCCCGGATCGGTGTACTTTGTGGCATTGCTTAGAAGATTCCCGATCACCTGTTCCAGCCGGGTACGATCCCCATAGACCCAGATGGGGTGCGGCGGAAAGTTCGCGCTGAGGTGCTGCTTGCGTTGGTCACATCCGGGTTGGATGGCCTCCACGGCGTGGTTAACGACGGAATTGAGGTCGAGCACCTCTTTGTGAACCTCAAACCGCCCCTGGTTGATCCGGGCCAGATCGACCAGGTCATCCAGAAGCGTGGACATGTGGTTGACCTGCCGCTCGGCCATCAGCCGCGCGCGCTCGACTTTGAGTGCGTCTGCTCCGGGCAAACCGAGGATGTGCAGGGCGTTGCGGATCGGCGCGAGCGGGTTGCGCAACTCATGCGCCAGTAATGCGAGGAACTCGTTCTTCTGGCGATCGGTTTCCTGGAGCAATTCAATTTTCCTGCGCTCGGTCATGTCCCGGGTGACCTTGCCAAATCCTTGGAGGACGCGTTCCTTGTCGTAGATGGCCGTGATCACGACGTTGGCCCAGAACCGGGTACCATCCTTGCGAACCCTCCAGCCTTCATCCTCGACGCGCCCGTATTCCAACGCCTTGCGCAGTTCCCAAGCAGGCTTGTCCGCCGCAAGGGCGTCCGGAGGGTAGAAAATGGAAAAATGCTTTCCGAGAATCTCCTGGCGCGAATAGCCCTTCAGGCGTTCGGCGCCGACGTTCCAACTCGCGACGTGCCCGCCAGGATCCAGCATGAAAACCGCATAGTCTTGAACCCCCTCGACCAGCAGCCGGAAACGTTCCTCGCTTTGCCGCAAAGCCTCTTCCGCCTGTTTCCGCTCGGTAAGATCACGGGTGATCTTCAGAAAACCACGCAAGGTGCCGTTGGGTAACTTTAGCGCGGTAATCGTCACGTTAGCCCAAAACCGGGACCCATCTTTCCGGAGCCTCCAGCCTTCGTCGACGAAACTGCCGACTTGAGCCGCCACCTTGAGTTCGTAGTCCGGCCAGCCCCGTTGCAATGCATCCGGCGGATAGAAAATCGAAAAGTACTTCCCGATGATCTCCTCGGCCTGATACCCCTTGAGCCGTTGCGCCCCTGTGTTCCAACTCGCGACGCGACCAGCCGCATCGAGGAGAAAAATCGCGTAGCCCTGTATGTCCTCCACGACGTCGCGGAAATGCTCGTCGGCGTCCGGAGATTGTAAATTCGGGGAGGCCCCCTCAGGCCCGCTTGGATTCAACATAACCGTTCCACCTTGCCAATATCGTGCACCGATCACTGACAACAACCATTTCAATCTCGGTGACGCCGACGATCAAGGCCAGCCAGATTCTACCGGTCGATGGGTTTAAAATAAAAATAATTTCTATAAGGCTCGAGCCCGAAGCTCCCATGCGTGGCCTTTTTCGGCGTGCGGCATCGGTGGCGTGTTGCCCCGGCCCGGCCTGACGAGGCTCTCAGGGAAAAAGAATGGCATCCGGTCATTCCGGTTGCACCCTCCGTGCGAACCCGTACGTAACCCCCACCTTATGTCGAAACCCAGAATGACTCCCCAGGATAGCGAGGCGGTGGAAGCGGCCCGCCGTGATTTTCTCGCCTCCGTTGAAGCCTATGACCGCGCGCTGCAGGAACGGCGTCCCATCGACGAGGTGGACGAGGCTCTCAAGTTGATGAACGAAAAACAGGCGCAATACCATTCCCTGGCCGAAGAATTGCGATCCTATATTACGGACGAGGGCGGATCTTAGGTACAACCGCGCCTACGGCTCCGGCTTGGTGGAAGGCATCGGCCCGAGCCGGCCCGTCTGGAGGTCCTGCTTGAGCCGTGGAATCACGTAAAGCGTTTCAAGGATAGTTTCGGTGATCCTGAGGGCCGCGTTAAGTTCCTGAGATTCCGGCG
>JAFAUY010000365.1 GCA_019243005.1 Verrucomicrobiota bacterium
CAAGTAAGAGGCGAAACCCTTCTAGGAACGATCCCTTGCCAAAAACCAAAAAATAAGGAGTCAGCAAAGGATTTTATTGAACACCCGGGCGTCTGAGGGTGTCAAAGCCCCAAGGAATTGATTAAGGTGGTTAAGCATTTTCTCACACTCGCTGTTTCGGGCAGAGAAAATGGTTGGTTGGCTTAGGAAAATCGAACACGTTACTATGGCTGGTGAAGATTCAGATACGGGGATCAAGATTTATCTCCGCGAGATTGGACAGATTCCGCTTCTCACCCCCCAAGAAGAGATTGAACTCGCCGCGCGCATCAAAAAGGGCGACCGTGAAGCGCGTGCTTTGATGATCAAGGCGAACCTCCGCTTGGTGGTCAAAATTGCACACGATTACGCGAACTTAGGGCTTCCGCTGCTTGACCTGATTTCTGAAGGCAACATCGGCTTAATGAAGGCTGTGGAGCGCTTCGACCCGGCAAAAGGTGGTAAACTGAGTACCTACGCCGCGTGGTGGATCAAACAATCGATCAAACGCGCGTTGGCCAACCAGAGTAAGACCATACGTCTGCCGGTCCATTTGGTCGATAAGATCTCAAAAATGCGACGGGTTTCGTTGCAAATGAGCGAGGAATTGGGCCGTGAACCGACCGATGAGGAACTCGCCGAAGAGATCGGCATTTCCAGCGGCAAGGTTTCGCAGCTTAAGACCGTTTCGATTCGTCCCGCCTCACTGGATGCTCCCATCAGCGACGATGACTCGACTGAGTTCGGCGAGATCGTCGGAGATGAGGATGCCCAGACGCCGTTTGAACTGTTGCGGGATAAAAATCTGCGCGACGAGGTCAGCGAATTGCTCGAGGTGCTCGATGATCGCGAACGGAAGATCATCTTCCAGCGATTCGGCCTGGACGGCGGCAAACCGAAGACCTTGGAGGAAGTCGGCAAGAAGTTCGGCGTGACCCGCGAACGCATCCGGCAACTGCAAAACATCGCGTTGGCGAAGCTGCGCCGGGCATTGAGCAAAAAGGAGAAGCCGATTGATGTACCGCAGGAAGTTCTGGCCTGAGCGGTCGAACCCTGGGATGGACGTCTCGTAAACATGGCCGCGCGGCTCGAACCGCGCGGCTTTTTTTGTTCTGGTGCGAACCCGGCCCGGCTGTGGCATATTCCGTTGCGAGAGGATAGGTCAGGGCCCGGGGCGATGAACTTGATTGGCCCGGCCACCTCACGCATCCTCTGAAGCTCCTTATGCGTTCAAGAAATCCGGTCCTAACTGAATCGATGTTTCGTGCGCTGCCGGCCTCGGCCCGCGCAATGACCATGCAAGGTGTGGTCGGTCGAACCCTCCTGCTTTTGGCCCTGGTGGCAGGATCCGCCGCGTTCAGCTGGCGCGCTTGCCTCCACGAACCTGCTCTGGCGGCGCCGTTTGCTTTCGGCGGCGCTTTCAGCGGATTTATCCTGGCCCTGGCGACTACGTTCAGACCGGCCTGGAGCCGGGTCTCAGGCCCGCTTTACGCGCTTGCGGAAGGCCTGTTTATCGGGTCGGTGTCGGTATTCTTCGAGCAACGGTTTCACGGCATCGTGGTGCAGACCGTCTGCCTGACGTTTTCAGTGATGTTCGCGTTGCTCGCCGGCTACCAATCCGGTTTTATCCGTGTATCCCAGACGTTTCGATCGATGATCGTGGCGGCCACGGCCGGGGTGGTGCTGCTGTACCTCGGAAACCTGGTCTTCTCCCTTTTCAGCCATCATTCCTTCGGGTTTCTGGAAGATGCGGGCCCAGTCGGCATCGGATTCGGCATCCTCGTGGCGACGGTGGCGGCATTGAACCTCGTAATCGATTTCGAGTTTATCGACCAGGGGGTGCAAGTACGTGCTCCGCAATGGATGGAATGGTACGGCGCCTTCGCCCTGACCGTGACCCTGGTCTGGCTTTACCTGGAAATCCTGCGGCTTCTATCCAAGATCCGGCGCAACGATTGACCCGGCCCAGCCGGACGTTACGCCATTCGGGTTTGAGCGGGGCGCGTCACTTACAAGGACTGCCCTGCCGCGCTGCCGCTCTTCAGCTTCAGCGGTCCCTCCTTGGAACCTGACCCGGAACCTTCGGACTCACGGCGGCGGCATTCGCCGGTTTCGAGTAACTCCAGGCAGGCAGCCTCGATGCGAACGTTCAGCTTGGATGGTTTGAAACCCAGGCGGTTGGCCAGGAAACGTTCACGCAGGGTGATGCATTCATCCTGCACCTGCACCACCTGGCCGCAATCGGTACAAACGATATGGAAGGCCGCCGGCGACTGCTCCCGGTTCACCTCGTAATAACGGTGTTCGCGGTTGAGTTCGACCTCCCGGACCAAGCGGCTGTCGAGCAGCATCGGCAACGTACGATAGACGGTGGCCAGCGAGATCAACCGGTCGATCTCACGGGCTTTTGCGAGCAAATCCTCCGCGTGGAACGGCTCGGTAAACGAAATGGCCGCACGCAGAATCAGCTCCCGCGGTTTCGTCACCCGGTAACCTCCCTCTCGCAGGAAACTGAGCGCCTCTTTGAACAGGGTCTCGGGATGTTTTTTTGCTTCCGGGTTAGCGGCCGAGGTCACCGGGGGACGCATGCCTGGGGAGAACGTCTTCGGTGAAATCTGGTGAAGGATACATTCTGTGCGCTCAAACGCCATGCCAAGCCTGGAATATACCCCGTTTTAAGGGCCGCGTCCAGCACAGGCCGGGCACGGCCTCAAAAGGATCTTCGCCGGGCGACCGTTCCGCGATCCCGCGGGAGGCCGGTTCCGCCCCGGCCATCGGTCTGAGGCTAACGGCTTTCCGGCGTTTTGCGCAGAAAAGTCGGGATGTCGAGATTCTCGCCATCGATAATGGTCGGCTCACCCTTTTCGAAGCGGCCGCGGGACGCGGGGTCCAACGGCATTGCATCCGGCCGCTTGGCCCCTGGCGGGAAGGAACGCATCAGGGCATAATCACCTTCCCCAGAGGCGGGCGCAGACGCCGTGCCGGCCATGGTGGCGTGGGTACGATCCGGCAAAGCCGTCTGCGCCGGCCTGGCCGGGTCCAGGCCCCCTTCCGGAGCGGAGGGGGGTAACGGCTGGTAGGACGGCGCGGATTGCGGGACCGGCGGCTGCATCGCCACTGCCCGAACGGAGCCGTCCCCGAGCGAACTCAGGACGCTCACCGACAACTTCCCTCCCATCTTTGAGTTGATGGCGATGCCCATGAAAATCTGGGTCTGGTCATTGATGTGCCGGTTGAGTTCCTCCATGACGATTTGCACCTCGCCCAGGGTGACGGTCGTACCCCCGCAAATGTGAACCACTGCGTGGTACGCGTCGGCGAGCAACTCGCCCCGGTTCATGAGGGGACTTTTCAACGCACGGGCCAGGGCCTCGTGCGCCCGGTTTTCGCCTTCCGCCTCGCCGTAGCCGAAGAGGGCGCGCGCGTCCCCGTTGCGCAGGACGGCGCAGACGTCATCAAACCCGATGTGGAGCAACCCGGGGTGCTGCAGAAGCTTGGCGATTGAGCGGATGCTCTGGCTGATGGTCAGGTCGGCAGCGGCAAAGGCCTCGTGGATGCCCATCCGAGGCAACGCCAATTCCGCCATCCGGTCGTTCTCGAAGCAGACCACCGCGTCGGCCACCGACCTCAGCTGTGCCAGGCTGGTGGCCGCCTGCTGGCACCGGCGCCGGCCTTCGAAGCTGAAAGGCATGGCCGCAAACACCAGCACCAGCGCGTTGTCCTCTTTCGCGATCTGGGTAATTAACGGTCCGGCACCCGAACCGGTGCCTCCCCCCAGCCCCGTGCAGATGAAGATGACGTTGCCGCCGCGCAAGACCCCCCGAATTTCTTCAACCGCCTCTTGGGCCGCCGCCAGGCCCAGCTCCGGGTCACCGCCCGTCCCCAGGCCGCGCGTCAGGCTCCGCCCGAGCTGAACTTTCTGGGTGGCCACCGACGCGGCCAAGGACTGCGCGTCGGTATTAATGGCCACCATTTCAACCGCGTCGATGCCGTCCAGCATCACGCGGTCCAGCGCATTCGAGCCTGCCCCCCCCACCCCGACGACCTTTATCGTGATCGGCTCTTCTAAACTGTAGCTGCGTTCATATTGCCGGTTTAATTGGACCATAGCCGTTGGTTCGATCACCGAATTATCATCCTTGTTTTGAAAATTGTAGAAAAAATAGAAATTTCTCCATCAGGCGAAAAAAAAACGTTTGATCCGGCTCAGAACGCTTTTCGGTACCGGCCGGTCCAGATGCATGAACTGGGCGTAACGGACCAGCCCCAGGGCCGTGGCGTACTGCGGATTCTCGAACGCAGAGGTCACCCCGGCGATCGGCAAGGCGTGCGCGATCCTTACGGGCATGCCGAAAACTTCCATCGCCAGCGATTCCAGCCCGCGAATCTGGGAGCAGCCCCCCGTGATGAAAACGCCGGCGCCAACCAGGTCCAGGCTTTTCTGGTCGGCCTCGATCTGGCGGCGCACGATCTCCAGGATTTCCCGGAGGCGGGCATGGATGATCTGGTTGAGGACTTCGCGCTCAACTTCCCGGCCGGCAAACCCCGTCTCGTCCTTCAGGAGGATCGTTTCGTCGGGCCGGGTGGTCCCCAGGTTGACGCTGCCTTCTTCAATTTTCAGCCTTTCGGCGCGTGCGGTCGGTATTTTCAGGCCGATTGAGATGTCGTTGGTGATGTGGTCGCCGCCGACGCCTAGGACGCCGCTTTGGCGGACGGCACCGCCGACGTACACGACGAAATCGGTGGTGCCCCCGCCGATGTCGATCACGATGGCGCCAAGCTGTCGCTGGTTTTTATCCAGAATCGCCTGGGCCGTGGCGAACGAGTTAATCACGACGTCCGCCGTCTCCAGATCGAGTTCCTTGACGCAGCGGATGGCGTTCTTGATCCGGTTGCCGATCCCGTAAACGATGTGGTAATCCGCCTCCAGCTGTTTGCCGAACAAACCGACCGGGTTGAGCACGCCGTCCCGGCCGTCCACGTAATAACGCTGGACGATCGTGTGCAGGATGGCGTTTTGTTCAGGCAGGCTGACGTCGCACGCGTTCTTGCAGACGTCTTTAAGGTCCTGCTCCTCGATCTCCTCGCGATCCTCCTCCAGCCGGACCACGCCCCGGTTGTTGAAGCTGCGGATGTGGCCGCCGGTGATGCCGAGGTAAACCTCGCTGATGTCGACGTCGCTTTTCTCTTCCGCGTCAACGATGGCGTCGTGCACGCAGCGTTTTGCCGTTTCGAAATCGACGATCTCACCTTTGCGGATGCCGCGCGAGGGTACCGTCCCGATCCCCAGAACCTTCACGGCGCCGTCATGACGCGCCTCGGCCACCACGACGCAGACCTTGGAGGTGCCGATTTCCAAGCCTGCGAAAATATTGTCTCTAGCCATTGCAGTCGAACCTTCTCGAGTTTAAAGGGCATGCCGTACGCGCGACGCTTTCCTGGCCATCCCGCCCCTCGTTCTCCGGCCCTCCGCCTTGCTTCGGCCGGCGGTTGCTTTACCGGAGGCTTTGGCGGCATTATGGGGAATGATGACCTCGGGCTGCTGGTCGATCTCCTCGGGATCATCCAAGGATTCGGGTGTTTCCTCCGGAACGAAGGTTACCGGCACGTTACGCTCAGCCATTAGGTTGGCCGTTTGCAGCGCCTTGCTGTTCTGCTCGCAGTAGTCGAGCAGGAGTGCGAGCCGGTGCAGCTGCCACTCGAGATTGTCCAGGTTGAACGTCACGTTCGCCTTTTGCCGGTCGGTGGCCACCAGGCAATAGCCCCTGGAAACGTCGATGCTCCGGATCTGAAAGCGGGTCTGCAAAATCTCGGAGTTGATCCGGATGAGGTCCAGCGCCGCCCGCACCTCGTCCTGGTCGAGCGCCTGTCCCGGCGAATAGTTGCTGGTCTTCACCCCAGAAATCGCGGGCAGGCCGACGTACTCGGGCGCGAGGGATTTGGTTTTGAGCAGAACGCCCCGCCGGTCGATGAGGTAAGCGTTCTCGAAGTGAAAAGAGGCCAGATTCGTTTCCGGAGGAACCACCCACGCCACCGGGCGCCGTTCCTGGACTTTGATCACGAGGCGATCGGGCAGGATGCGTTCGACGCGGCTGTCTTCGACTTGCGGCAGGCTGCCGAGATTGTCACGCACCTGCGGAAGGCTCACCGAGAAGATGTTCATGCCCTCGCTCAAGTTGCAGGCGCGCAGAATGGTTTCCCGGGTAAGGTTGCCGTCGGAAACGATCTCGATGGTTTTGACGCGGTAATCCGGGTTTTTGAAAAAGAGGGCATTCAAGGCGCTCTTGGTGCCGAAAGTCACGCCGCCCACCACGGCCAGCACCGTCACGAGAATACAGGAGGCAAAGATCACGCGTTGGGTCCGTAGCGCCGCCGCTTTGTGCGCGCGCACCTTGACGTCGAGCAGGTATTGCTGGCGGCGTTGGCGCGCCGTCGAAACCCGGCGGTTTTGCTTTGGCGGAATTTTTTTCACCATGGGCGCCGGTTTGCGGTCCACTTTTCGAGGGACAGCTCCACGATTTTTTCGCAAAGCTTCGGCATGGAAAGGCCGGCAACCCCGGCGGCCTCAGGCAGGAGGCTGGTTTCCGTCATTCCCGGGATGGTGTTGACCTCCAGCACGTAAGGTCGGCCTTGCCGGTCCAGGATAACGTCCACTCGCGAGTAAACCTCCAGGTCGAGCGCGTGATGCGCGGCCAGGGCGGTTTCCTGGACGAGGCGGGTGACCGCGGGAGCCAACGCGGCCGGGCACTCGTGTTCCGCCGCGCCTCCCCGGTTGGTCCAGGTGTACTTGTTCTCGTAGCTGTAAAAGCCGCCTTTCGGCCGGATCTCGATCACGGGCAGCGCCTGTTCGCCCAGGATACCGACCGTAAGTTCACGCCCTTCGATAAATTCCTCGATCAGGATTTCGCCGGTCTGGGCGAAAGCGGCCGCCACGGCGGCGTCCATCTCCGCTTGGGTTTTAACGATGTAAATGCCGACGCTCGATCCCTGGCAGGGAACCTTGACGACGCTCGGCAAACCGAAATGCGGAATGCCTGGGTCACCCCGCCGCGCGGTCACGTAGGCAGCGGTCGGCACGCCGCGCTCGATGAAGCGCTGTTTTGACGCGATTTTATCGAAGGCCAGCCGGCTGCCGGCCACGCCTTCACCGGTGTAGCGCACCCCTCGCTCCTCAAGCAGCTGCTGGATCGTCCCATCCTCCCCGAAGGTCCCGTGCAACGCATTGAACACCACGTCGACGTCGTCGGCCAGTTGAAAGGCTCCATCCGCCCCCACATCCATCAGGGCGACTTCGGCGTCGAGCGCCCGCAACGCTTTGCTCACCGCCGCGCCTGACCGGAGCGAGACCTCCCGCTCGGCGCCAGGACCGCCGCACAATACCACAACCTTCTCTCCCGCCAGAAAACTATGCATCCGCAACTCCTATAATCTGAACTTCTGTCTCGAGGTCGATGCCTCGGCTCCGTTTGGCTACACTTCGAATTTCGTCGATCAAATCGAGCACGTCGGCGGCCTTGGCCCCCCCGTCATTCACGATAAAATTGCCGTGCACTTCGGAAACGCGGGCCCCTCCGATCGACAGGTTTTTTAACCCCAGCTGTTCGACCAGCTTTCCGGCAGGGCATTCGATCGGGTTTTTAAAGATGCAACCCGCACTGGCCGCGATCGGCTGCGTGGCTTTCCGCTTCTGGATCGATGCATCGAGGCGATCATTGATTTCGTCGAGGGAAGCCGGGAAACCTCGAAACACCGTCGAGACGGCGATGCGATCGGCCAGCGCCGGCACGTCGCGGTAGCGCACGTCCATCTGGTCCGGATACATCGTCTCAAACTCGCCGCGCAGGTTCATCGTCTGCACGCTGACGACCTGTTGAAATGCTTCCGACCCCATGGCCCCGGCGTTCATCCGGAGGCATCCCCCCACGGTGCCGGGAATGCCTTCCATCCACTCGAAGCCGCCCAGGCCCGCGGCCCGGGCGGCCGCCGAAACCTGCTTCAGCCGGAGCCCGGCCCCGGCATGGATTTCGTGGCCCCGTACCTTGAGGGAAAGGAAATCGCCGCGGTCGAGGTGCATCACCACCCCGGGGATGCCGCCGTCACGGACGAGCAGGTTCGACCCCCGGCCAAGCACGAAAACCGGCAAGCGGCGCGCCGAGCAAAACGCCAGCAGGCTGGAGAGCGCGGCGCACGTTTCCGGCTCGACCCAGAACTGCGCCGGACCGCCCACCCGCAGGGTGGTGTGTTTGGAGAGCGGCTCGTAAAGCCGGACTTCGCCCGCGCCGACCGCTTCGCGCAGTTCGGCGGCCAATTGCAAGTCCTGCACCAGTTTGGCCGCTTCCTCGTGGATGTCGCCTGCCCCGAGACTGATGATCAGATCGCCGGGGCGCGCCACCCGTCCGACTTCGCGGTGCAGCGCGTGGCGTTTCGGAAAGTAATGGACGTGCTCGAACCCCTGGACCCGTGCCGCACTCACGATCAGATTGCCGTCAACCCCCGCGATCGGCCGTTCGCTGGCCGCGTAAACTTCGGTGACGTAAACCAGGTCGGCGTCCCCAAAGGCGCGTCCGAACTCCTCCTTCAGCGCCAGGGTGCGGCTGTAACGATGCGGCTGGAACATCACCAGGATGCGTGCGCAACGCAGGGCCCTGGCGGTGGCCAGCGTCGCCCGGATCTCGGTCGGGTGATGGCCGTAATCGTCGATAACCGTGAATTCCGGACTCGCCAGCTTCACCTCAAAGCGCCGGCGAGCCGCCCGGAACGACTCCAGCGCGCTGGCCACGGCGCCGAATTCAAGGCCGAGTTCCAGGGCCAGGGCCATCACCCCAAGGGCGTTACTGACGTTGTGGTACCCCGGCACCCCCAGGGCAACCCGCCCTAAAATCCGGCCACGGCAACTCACTTCGAAATTCGAGCCGAACGCGGTGGCCGAAACGGCGCTGCCCCGGTAATCGGCGCCCTCTCCGAACCCGAAACTGATCGCCTGCGGGTGCGACCCGCAGAGCCGCGCAGCGTGCAGGTCGTCGATGCAGTAAAAGGCCGTGCCGCGGGTCTGTTCGAGGAAGGTCCGGAACACGCGCTCGATCGCGGAAAGGTCTTCGTAGTAATCGAGGTGTTCCCGCTCGACATTCAGAACGATGCAATGCTCCGGCTTATACTGGGTCAGGGTGCCGTCGCTCTCGTCACCTTCGGCCACGAAGTATTCGCCGTCGCTTTCCCACCAGGCGTTCGTGCCGAGCAGAGGAATTTCGGCGCCGACATAGTGCGACGGCTTCAACCGGCCGCAGCGTAAGACGTGCGCGGCCATGGCGGTGGTGGTCGTTTTGCCGTGCATCCCCGCAACCACGATGCCCTTCTTCAGCGACATCAGGGCCGCCAGCGCTTCCGCCCGGCGCAGCATGGGCAACCCGAGACGGCGCGCCTCATCAAAAGCCGGGTTACCGGTCCGGATCGCCGACGAGTAAATGATTAACTCAGCCCCGTGCACGGTTTCGGCCGTCTGCGGCAGATGAAACTTCAGACCAAGCTTTTGCAGCCTTTGAATCTCGCCGGTGCTGACGCGGTCCGAACCGCTGACTTCATGGCCCAACGCCAGCAGCAACCCGGCCAAACCGCTCATGCCGGATCCCGCGACGCCGATGAGGTGGACGCGCCGGGAACCGCTTAAAAGGAGGTCAGTCGTGGTTGCTTCTGCTGCCAAAGTCATTTGACGGAGGTTTCGATCAGCCGGGCAATCCGCCCGGCCGAGTCCTGCGGGGCCAACGCCCGCATTCGTACTACCATCTGCTTTCTCCCGGCCTCATCGGCCAGGAGCCGGTCTATCAATGAGCCAAGCGTGTCTTTGCCGACCCGCGCCTCCTGTATTACTTCAGCCGCCCCTTGCCTCGCAAATATTTCCGCATTTAAAAGTTGATGATTTTCCGCCGCGTGCGGAAACGGGATCAGCACGCTGGGCACTCCGAAGTAAGCGAGCTCGGCCAGGCTCGCGGCGCCGGAACGCGCCACGGCCAGGTCGGCCGCGCCGTAAACGGTTTCCATGTGATGGTGAAACGCGCCCACGAACGCCGGAATGCCGGCGCGCTCATAACTTTCAGAAACGGTGTTCTGGTCCTGCAACCCGGTAAGGTGAATGAACTGAACCGGCCGGCCGGCAAAGCGCGCCAGGGTCGCCAGCACCGCCTGGTTGATCCCGTGCGCGCCCTGGCTCCCCCCCATGATCAACACAGTCTGAAAATCCGTTTTCAGCCCCAGGTTGCGCCGCGCCGCCGCTCCGTCCACCCGCTTGCGCAGGCTCGCCCGGATCGGTGTTCCGGTCACCTCAACCCGGGCGCCGGGAAAGAAACGGCGGCAGTCCTCAAAACCGACCAGCACGCGGCTGGCGAGCCGGGCGTTGAGGCGGTTCGCTTTGCCGGGGATGGCGTTCGACTCGTGAATGAAGGTGGGTAACCGGCGGAGCCGGCCGGCCAGGATCGGCGCGGTGGACGTAAAACCGCCCATTCCCAGCACGGCCTGCGGCTTGAAGTCGCGGTACACGCGCCGGCAGCGGGCCAACCCTTCCACCGCCTTGAGCACGAACCGGGGCAGGTCCAGCGAGAAAACGCGCGGCAGCCCGATGGCCGGGATGCGCTCGATCCGGAACTCGGTCCGGTCGCGCACCGCCGTCGCGTCCACCTGTTTTTCGGAAATCAGCAGCAACACCTGGTGCCCGCGCTCGTGCAGCACCTCGGCCACGGCGATCCCCGGAAACAGGTGCCCTCCCGTGCCGCCGCATGCAATCGCCACCTTCATGAAGCGCAGGCCCGCTAAATCCTTTTCAGGTGACGGACGCGCACCGTCAGCCGCGTTTTGGCGGATGCAGACGTATCCTTGCCCTGCCGGTAGATGTTGATGAGGATGCCGACGCAAATAAGGCTGAAGAATAAGTTGGATCCTCCATAGCTGATATAAGGCAGCGGCAGGCCTTTGTTAGGCAGTAAAGAAGTTGTTACCCCGATATTGATCGCGGCCTGCAGCGCCAGAACGGCAGTCAGGCCGAACCCGACGAGCATGCCGAAACGGTCTTTGGCGTTTAGCGAGATCAGGATACCGGCGGTCAGGACGAGCAGGTAACAGAAGACGATCAGCAGCGTGACTTTCAGACCGAGCTCCTCACCGATCACGGGGAAAATGAAGTCGGTATGCGCATAAGGCAGGTAAAGCATCTTCTGGCGGCCGTTGCCCAGGCCGAGCCCGTCGATCCCGCCGGAGCCGAAAGCGATCAGTCCCATCAGCTGCTGGTGGCCTTCGGTTTCCTGATACTTTTCCGGGTTAAGGAATGCCAGCAGCCGGCTTTGGCGTTCAGAGATGCGCCAGGCCACCGCCAGCAGGCCGAGCAGGCCGCTCAGTACCAGCGGCCCGAGGTAGCGCAATTTCGTGCCCGCGACAAACATCATCAGGAGGACGGTGCCGCCGATTAGCAGCGTGGAGCCCAGGTCCGTCTCCGTGATGACCAGCAGCAGGATGACGCCGGTCACCGCAAAGGGGAAGGCAAAGCCCTGCAGGAATCCCTTTTCGACCTCTTCGCGCTTGGAAAACCACCAGGCGATGAACACCACCGCCGCCAGCTTGGCCAGCTCGGACGGTTGGAAGGTCAGCGGTCCGGCGTGTACCCAACGGGATGAACCGTTTAACCGCATCCCGATCGGGTGGATGAAACAGAGTACAAGGAGGACGATCGCAGCCCCTAACCAAAAGTGACAGGTTTTCTGCCACCAATGGTAGTCCACCAGCGAACAGGCGATCGCACCGGCAAAACCTACGCCTAACCAGAAACTCTGCTTTTTCAAAAAACTGAATTCGTCCCCGTGGCTGTCCGGGGCGTATGCGCCGGTGCTGAAGAGCATGACGATGCCGATCAGGATGAGCGTCGTCACGGCCAGCACGAGGAGGTAGGCGCTTCGTTTGTGCATTACGGAATGGCCAGCTTCTGGCCGACCTGCAGCTTTCGCGGGTCCTGTATATTGTTCAGTTTCAGCAGCTCGGCGGCACTCACCTTTAACCGCTTGGCGATCAACGCCGGGGTGTCGCCGCGCTGGACGGTGTAACTGCGGGAACCGTCGTCGACGTCTTTATCGAGGCCGGCGCTCCCCTTGTCCGGGGCGACGCTGTTGCCGGTTTTCGGAGCGGAGGTCGTCTTCGGATTTTCAACCAATTTTTCGACGTTGAGCGGCACCGGGCGCAGCGCCGCTTTTTCGGGAACGACCAGTTCCTTGCCCGGGGTCAGTGCAGCGCCCGGTTTGAGGTTGTTGGCCAGTTCAAGATCGTGAGGCGTCAGCCCGTGGGTCATGGCGATCGTCGCGAGCGTTTCGCCCGGCTTGACCCGGTGGGTGGAATTGACCGCCGGCGTTAACTCGGTCTGGTTTGTCGTCGCGGCGGCGTTGGCCTGGAGCGATTCTTTGCTTTCGCCCGACCGGCCCCTTGCGGCCGTGCCGCCGCCTTGCTGCTGGCGGTCCTTCAGCGCGCTGAACGCAAAAATGCCGCCGACGGCAACGACGTGCAGCAGCAGCACCACGACGAACGCGCGGGATAGTTTCACGTTCGGCTCTTCGAATTCCTGCTCGTCCGGCGGGTATTTCGCGGCGGCGCGCTGGGCGGTCGCGCGCAGGCGCTTGTTCGAGGCTGGCTTGCTGGACGCGGGTTTAAGAGGACGTTGCATCGTAGAAATTCGGGCGAGCAAGCCCGCGCCTTTTTTCAGGCGTGGGAGGAATCGCCCTTTCTGAGTGGGTTGATGGTTGGAAAAATCAGGTGACTAACTCCCGGACGAGCCGGCGGAATTGGTCGCCGCGGTCGGCGTAACTTTTGAACATGTCGAAAGACGATGTACCGGGCGACAACAGCACGACGTCGCCCCCCGCCGCCGAGCCGGCGGCCAGGCGCACCGCCTCAGCCAGCGTCGCCGCCCGCAGGCACGGGACCCGATCCAGCCAGGCCTTTTCGATCGCCGGCGCCATCTCGCCGATGAGCACGGCCCGCTTTACTTTTCGCGCCGCGAGCTCCCGCAACGGTTCGTACCCAAAACCTTTATCTTTGCCGCCGGCGATAAGAATCACCGGCTGCGTGGCGGATTCCAGCGCCTTGGCCAGGGCGTCAAGGTTCGTCGCCTTGGAATCGTTGACGAAGGTCACCCCGGCACGTTCGCCGACCGGTTCACAGCGGTGAGGCAGCGGGCGGTACGACTTGATCGCCTCGGTGGCCGCGGCGAGGTCCAGCCCAAGCGCCAGCGCCACGCCCAGCGTCGCCATGACGTTCTCCACGTTGTGTACCCCGCGCAGGCAGGTATCCCGCAGGCTCAGGATGTACCGATCACCGTGGTAAAGGCTGTCCCCCTTGCTCCACAAATCGCCGCCCGGTACGGACGCACTGAAAGTGATGCACCGGGCTCGCAACGGCGGCAGCGCATCGCCCAGGTTGATGACCGCAAAATCCGTCTCCCTCTGATTTTCAAAAACCCGCAGCTTGGCCAGGCGGTACTCGTCCAGGTCGCGGTAACGGTCCAGGTGATCCGGCGTCAGGTTAAGCCAGACGGCAACCTGCGGCCGGAACGTTTGGATCGTTTCCAGCTGGAATGAGCTCACCTCGACGGTGAACCGGTCCAGGTGCTCCTGCTCCTGAAGGGCATCGCTGAACGGCCGGCCGATGTTGCCGCAAGCGACGGTCCTCATACCCCCCTGGTTGACAACGCGCTCAACCAACTGCGTCGTCGTGGTCTTGCCGTTGGTGCCCGTGATGGCAATCACCGGCCGGCGGCAGCATTGAAAGGCTAATTCCAGCTCCCCGATCAGCGGTATCCGCCGGGCCGGAAAATTCCGGAACAACGGCGCCTGAGGATCGATGCCGGGGCTGACGACCGCCAGATCGTAATCACCCGGGGCGGTCTCGGCGCGTTCCCCCAGGACCAGCGTCAGGCCGAGCGCAGCCAATCCGCTTGCCCGGTCCGGGTCGGGCGTGCCGCTGTCGAGAACCGTCACCCGGGCCCCTTCCCGCCACAGGAGCTTCGCGGCGGCCTCGCCGCTGCTGCCCAGCCCAAGGACGGCCGCACGTTTTCCTTCAAACCTCATCGCAATTTCAGTGTGGCCAGCCCCAGGAAGGCGAACATCAGCGACATCGCCCAGAACCGCACGATGACGGTGTTTTCTTTCCAGCCTTTAAGTTCGAAATGGTGGTGCAACGGCGCCATCAGCAGTACCCGCTTGCCGCGCAGCTTGAAGCTCAGCACCTGCACGATGACCGACAACGCTTCGATCACGAAGATGCCGCCGACCACCGCCAGCAACAGTTCCTGTTTGCAGCAGATCGCCACCACCCCCAGGGTGCTGCCGATCGACAGTGAACCGGTGTCACCCATAAACACCGTCGCCGGATGGCAGTTGAACCAGAGAAAACCGAGACCGGCCCCGACCAGGGCGGCACAGAGCACGGCCAACTCGCCGCTCTGGCGGTAAAACGGCAGATCGAGGTAGGTGGAAAGCGGGATGCTGCCCGCCGCGTACGTCATGACCGCGTACGTGGAGGCCACCGTCACCGTGCAGCCCGTGGCCAGCCCGTCGAGCCCGTCGGTAAGGTTCACGGCGTTGGACGCCCCCATGATGACCAGGGCGTAAAAAATCAGCGTGAACCAACCCAGATTTTCAACGATCGGGTCTTTGAAAAACGGGATGAAAAGCTCCTTGGCCTGAACCTGCAGGCTCGGGTTCAGCAGAAAATAGGCGGTCACCACGACTGCGAGAAAAAATTGGCAAACGAGCTTCACCCGACCGGGCACGCCATCCGATTTTTTCTTCTTAACCTTGAGGTAGTCATCCACGAACCCCAGGGCGGCGGTAAAAACGATGGTGAAAAGGCAGAGCCAGACGAAGCCGTTATCCCATCGCGCCCAGAGCAGCGTCGCGATCACCACCGAACCCATCAGGAGCACGCCTCCCATGGTCGGCGTGCCCTTTTTGCCGCCGTGCAACTCATGCAGCCGGTGCACCTCCTCGGCGCTCCGGATCGGCTGCCCGAATTTCAAGGAGGTGAGGAGCCGGATCACCCAACTGCCGAACAGCAGGCAGAGCAGGAACGCCGTGATCGCCGCACATACCGCCCGAAAAGAAATGTACTGGAAGACGTTGAACCCGCTAAGAACGTAGTGGGGCGGCTGGCTGAGATAGTACAGGTAGTACATCATGATGGCGCCCTCCACTTACCTTCCTTTTCCAGCGCTTCAAGGCCGCAAATCACCCGGCCCATTTCGGCCGAGGCGCTGCCCTTCACCAAAACCACGTCCCCGGCCCGCAGCACGCCTTGCAGAAGTTGCACCGCTTCATCATGCGATTCCGTGGCGCGCACCAGGGGCGAACCTGCGGCGGCCGCAGCGCGCCCGATCTCGGCGGCTTCGTCGCCGACGGTGATGATGCACTCAAAACCGGCCTCGGCCGCGCTCCGGCCCACCCGGCGGTGGCCGGCTTCGCTCTCCTCGCCCAGCTCAGCCATACGGCCGAGCACGGCCACTTTGCGTTTGCCGGACTGCATGCGCGCCACCGTGCGCAACGCCGCGACCACCGAATCCGGGTTGGCGTTGTAAGCGTCATCAACGATGAGCATCTCCCGCAGTTTCTGGACGCGGAAACGGCCGCCCGGCAACCGCAAGCCCGCCAAGGCGCGGGCCGCCTCGGCCAGGCTGACGCCGAAACGCAAACCGGCGGCGATGGCCAGCGCCGCGTTGGCCACCATGTGCTCGCCCGGAACCGGCAGTTCCGCCGCCTCGGTACGGGAGCCGTCATCGAGGGTAAAAGCGACCCCGCGATCGTAAAACCGCAGGTCGCGCGCCTGTACGTCACCGCGCCCCAGACCGGCGGTAATCACCGGCGCCCGGCAGCGCGCGGCGATGAACGGGGTGAACCGGTCGTTTGCGTTCAACACCACGAACCCTTCGGGACCGATCGCCTCCGCCACGGAAGCTTTCTCGACGGCAATGGCCTCCTGGGAATGGAAATGGCCGATGTGAGCCACGCCGATGTTGGTGATCACGCCGGCCGTCGATCGCGCCAGAGACGCCAGCGGCTCGAGTTCGCCCGGGTGATTCGTCCCCATTTCCACCACCCCGAACCCGTCTTCCGAGCCGAAACTCAGCAGGGTAAGCGGAACGCCGATATGGTTGTTCAGGTTGCCGGTCGTTTTGCCGACCCGGTAACGGGCGCCGAGGACCGCGGCGACCATTTCCTTCGTGCTCGTTTTGCCGTTGCTGCCCGTGACGCTCACGGTTCGCAGCGGGAGCGTGGCGCGGTAAGCCGCCGCGATCGCCTGGAGGGCCACGAGCGTGTCAGAAACGGGCAATTGGGGCCAATCCCGCAGGGCGGGGTCCGGTGCCGAAACGACCGCCCCCACGGCCCCCGCCGCCCTGGCCGCGGCGAGGAAGGCATGCCCGTCGAATTTCTCGCCGCGCAAGGCCACGAAGAGGTCGCCCGGGCGTACGACCCGGCTGTCGGTCACGATGCGCTGCACCCGAACGTCTCCGGAGGGAGCGACCCGGCCCAACCAGGCGGCGATCTGCGCGAGCGGTTTAGGATCCATGACGCGCTAATTCCACGGGCCGATCCTCGAGGGCCCGCGTGGCAACTTCCACGTCGTCAAATGGGACGATGTGATCGGCAAATTCCTGGTACTTTTCGTGGCCTTTGCCGGCGATCAGGACGATGTCGCGCGGCTCGGCGAGAGCGATGGCCCGGCCGATCGCCTCACGGCGGTCCACGATCTTTTCGTAATTGCGACGCCGGAAACCGGCCTCGACATCCTGGAGAATCGCCTCCGGGTCTTCCTTGCGCGGGTTATCCGAAGTGATGATCGCGTGATCGGCGTACTGGTCGGCCACCGCCCCCATGAGCGGGCGTTTCGCCCGGTCGCGGTTTCCGCCGCAACCGAAGACCAGAATGAGCCGGTGCGGGCGCAGGTCCCGGCAGGTTTTGAGGACGTTAAGAAGCGCATCGTCGGTGTGGGCGTAATCGACGAAAACTTGAAACTGGCGCTTGGCCGGCACCATTTCCAGGCGGCCCGGCACCTGCGGTGACCGCGCCAGGGCCAGAATCGAGGAACGCAGGTCAACGCCCATCGCGTAAGTCGCCGCCAGGGCGGCGAGCGAATTGTAGATGTTAAAGCGCCCGATCAGCGGGAGGCGAACGAGGTAGCTGCGCTCCTGCGCGTCCAGCTGGTAAGAGGTTCCGCTCAGCTCCACTTTGAAATTGCTGGCCCTGAACTCGGCGCGCGCACCCATCCCGTACGTGATGAGGCGGAGGTCCTTGCCGAAACGGGCCGCCAGTTGCTGCCCGTACGGGTCGTCGATGTTGATCACCGCCCCGCGGGCCTTCTGGCCTTGCGCGCGCAGGCTCGCGAACAACCGCGCCTTGGCGTCGAAGTAATTTTTCATACTCCGGTGAAAGTCGAGGTGGTCCTGCGTAAGGTTGGTAAAGACGCCGACGTCGAAAGCGATCTCGGCGACGCGCTCCTGAGTCAAAGCGTGCGAGGAAACCTCCATCGCAACCGCCTGGCAGCGCGCTTCAACGCACCGCGCCAGCATCTCCTGCAGATCGAGGGCTTCCGGCGTCGTGCGCTCAGCCGCCAACACGCGGTCGCCGACCTGGTAGGCGACCGTCCCGATCAGGCCGGTGCGCTGGTGGGCTCGTTCCAGGAGGTGTTTGATGAGGTACGTCGTGGTGGTTTTTCCGTTGGTGCCGGTGATTCCGGCAATCCGCAGCTTGTCCGCCGGCCGGCCGAAAAAGAGGGCCGCAGCCTGGGCCAAGGCGCGGCGGGAATGGGGGACCACGATCGAGGTCGCGCGGTCGAAGGCGGCCGGCTGCTCGCCTATCACCGCCACCGCTCCCCGCTCGACGGCTTGGCCGGCATAAGCGTGGCCGTCCGCCTGCTCACCGCGGATCGCCACAAAGAGGCTGCCGGGCCCGGCTTTCCGGGAATCATAGCATATCTGCGTGATGTCCCGGTCGACCGGTCCATTCACGGACGTGGGTTGAAGACATTCAATCAGGCGTTGCAGCTGCATCGTCTCGAGAGCCTCAGTCGCGCGCGGCCGCGGTCAAGGATTCTTTCTTAGGGTTATTGGCGCTTCCCGCCACCTGGGGTTCGACTTCCGTAGGACGCAAGTCCAGGTAATTGGCCGCCCGCTCCGCCATGCGGGCGAAGATCGGCGCGGCCACCAGGCCGCCGTACGCTTCGCCCGGCTCGGTCTGCGGGTCGTCCAGCATCACCAGCAGGCTGAACCTGGGGTCATCCGCCGGCATGAACCCGACGAATGACGTCACGTAGCGGCCCTGGTAGTAGCCGCCCCTCGGATCAACCTTTTGCGCCGTACCCGTTTTACCCGCGACCTTAAAGCCTTTGACGGCGGCTTTCTGGGCGGTGCCTTGCTTGCTCACCACGTCTTTGAGGGCCGAAACCACTTTCTTCGTGGTCTCTACCGAAACCACTTGCCGGATCACCTCGGGCGCAAACGTCACCACCGGTCGTCCGTCCGGGTCGGTGATTTTGGCGACGATCAGCGGTTTCATCAGTTTGCCCCCATTGGCGATGATCGACATCGCGGTGACCAGTTGCAGCGGGGTGACCGCCACCGACTGGCCCATCGGGATACGGGTGATTTCCAGCTTGGTCCAACGATTTAACGGAATCACCAGGCCGGGAATTTCCCCGGTCAGGGCGACGCCGGTCTTTTCGCCAAAACCGAATTTCCGGATGTATCCATAAAGCTTGTCGTCGCCAAGCTGCAAGGCAAGCTTCGCCACGCCGATGTTGCTCGATTTGGCCAGGATCTGGTGGACGGTGAGCACGCCCATGGGATGGGCATCGCGCAGCACGCGCCCGGCGTATTGAAAACGGCCGTTCTCACAGAAAATGGAGGTGTTGGGCGTCACCAGCTTCTCCTCCAGCGCGGCCGAGGTGGCGACGATTTTAAAGGTTGAGCCCGGTTCGACCATGTCGACGATGCCGCCGTTTTTCTGCTGCTCGGGTTTGGATTCCCCCGGGGCGTTGGGATCAAACGTGGGCCGGCTGCTCATCGCCAGGATCTCGCCGGTCGCCGGGCGCATCATGATCGCGATCGCCCGCTGCGGGCGGTATTGAGCGCAAGCGGCGTCCAGCTCCTGTTCGATGATGCTTTGCAGGCCGAGGTCGATGGTGAGGGTCACGTCGCAGCCGTCCTTGGCCGGTTTTTCCAGACCGCGGTAGGGCACCAGTTCGCGCCCCGTCCGGTCGATCTCGATGTACCGAAACCCGTCGGTCCCCTGCAGAAATTCCTGCATCGTTCGCTCGATGCCCATCATGCCGTCGTGTTTGTGATCGAGAAAACCCACCACCTGGGCCAGCAGCGAACCGTTCGGGTACATCCGCCTGAAGCCCGGCTCAAAACGGATTCCCTTCAACCGGGCGGCGCGCAGGTTGGCCCGGATCTCCTCGGCCCTGGCCTCGGACACTTCCTGCTTCAGGACGACGTATTTCGTCCCGGAACTGAGCTTGGAGGCAAGTTCACGCGGATCCACCTCCAACTGATTTGCGATTGCCTCAGCCACAGCCATCGGCTCCCGGATGAGCGACGAATCTCCGACCACCGTTTCGACCGGGAGGTTGTTGGCAAGCACCTCGTCGTGGATGTCTCGCACCATGCCGCGCTTTGCATAAATGGTTTGCCTGTGAACATGCTTTTCCGCAGCCCGCGCGGCGTACTCCTCATGCTTGACTAGCTGAAGATCGATCAGCCGGAATGAGTACACGCTGAACAGCCCGACCAAACCGCAACAAACGGTAACGGCACGCGTCTGCGCATCCCACCTCATCTCCTCTTACTTCGTAAAGGTCGTCGTCAGGGTCGTCGTGAAGCCGCGATTGGAAACTGGCCTCAGCGCGTCGCCGGCACGGTCACGGTCACGGCGCGGGTTAAGGCGAACCAACTGATCATTGGCGATCGAGACCAGCCCGAGCGAGTCCTTCGCGAGCTTCTTTTCCAGAAAGGCCCGGGAGCTCAGCGAGGCGATCTGCGCATTGACCACTTCGTTGCTGGCATGGAGGCGAGCTAACTCCGCCTCGAGCCGGCGTTGAATGTTTCCGTACTGTTGTTCCTGGTTCTTGAAGTACACGTACGAAAGGCCGGCCACCGCCAACAAGGCGGTGCAAAGCACCATCTTCAAAATAGAGGCAACTTTGATTGAGTAAGTAACGTTACGGCGAGTGCTACGGTTCATAACGGGTTCGTTCTACTGCCCTGAGTTTGGCGCTGCGGGCACGCGCGTTTTCTCGAATTTCTGCTTCACTCGGGACGACGGCCCGGGTGTTAACTAATCGAAAGGCATACAGCGGGTTGGGCCGCGGCTCCGGCCACTCCGGCCGGTCATCCCATTCGCGGGTTAAATCACGGAAATAGTTCTTCACCAGACGATCTTCCAACGAATGAAAAGTGATCACCGCCATCCGGCCGCCCAATTTGAGCACCGTCCGCAAGCTGGCGATCCCGGCGGCAACCTGTTCCAATTCCCGGTTAACCACCAGCCGCAACGCCTGGAATACCTTCGTCGCCGGATGACGCGGGCCCCTTCGCGGCACCACCGAACTAACCAGGTCCGCCAGTTCAGCCGTGGTACGTAACGGCTCTTGCGCCCGGCGCCGCACGATGCGGGCCGCGATCCGCCGCGCAGCCGGTTCATCTCCTAACCGCCAGAACCATTCGGCTAACTGGGTTTCACTGGCCGATTGCAGTAGCTCCGCCGCGGTCGGGCCGTCCCGCGGATCCATCCGCATGTCGAGCGGCCCGTCCTGCTGGAAACTGAAGCCGCGCTCGGGCGTGTCGAGTTGGTGTGAGGAAACGCCCAGGTCAAGCAGCGCGCCGTCGAACGGCCCCAGGCGCAGTTCGGCGAGCCGCTCGTGGACCGTGCCGAAATCACTCTGCAGAAAAGAAAAGCGGTCGCCGTACTCGCCGAACAGCTTGCGCGCCTCCCCCAGCGCCGCCGGATCCCGATCGCTCGCCACCACCGCCGCACCCGCTTCCAGCAGCGCGCGCGTGTGCCCCCCGCCGCCGAACGTGCCGTCAAAGAAAATTTTGCCGGACCCCGGCTGCAGCACCGCCAGGACCTCCTGCAGAAGCACGGGCCGATGGTAACCGTGCCCCTGCCCCTGTCCCTTTTTCATAGTCGAAGACGTCTTCTTTCTGCGCTGCATCCTCATACGCTCCAGCCGCCTGAACCTTGAAAGGTTAATAATTAGTTATATACCCAAATCGTCACATACCTCATCAAAGCTGGGACCTTCCTCATCGGACGCCCTCTCCCATCCTGCCCAATTCTCCAGATTCCACACCTCGATCCGGTGATAATTGCCCACCAGCATTACTTCACCCCGAAGTTGTAATTGGCTGCATTGCTCTGCCGGAATCACCATCCGGCCGGCTTTATCCACCGTCAGCATCTGCGCACGGGAGGAAAACTGCCGGATGAACTTCTGACGGGCCTGTGGCCGGAGAGCGCCATTCCTCTCTACCTTTTCGACCACTTCCTGCATCGCCCCGGGGGGTAATACCATCAAAAAACGGTCCTTCAGATTCGGGATCGAGAAGAACTTATCGATCTCCCCCTGCCGCCACGGGGCCGGGATGGTGATGCGATTTTTCGCATCCATCGTGTGCCGGAATTTTCCGACAAACATCGGCTCGACGACTGACAGGGGTTCCATAAGTAACGCTTAGCCCGACCAACCCGAAGGTGCTCCACACGGCCCCACTTCTAGCCACTTTCCGCCACCCGGGTCAACGAATTTCCCGTCGCCCAAACAACTTTCCGGGGACCTGCCCTTAGGATTTATTAAGGTAGTGGCCCGATGGACAAAACGTGCGTAAAACTGGCGTTTACAGCAAATTCTTGTCGCTGGGGACTTAAAAATGCCCCATTTAGGCCATTTTTTACAGCTTTCACGTCATCCCGCGCAAATGCGGAAAATCCTTGACGCAACACCGGCCAAAGGGGTCAGGGGAAAACCTGAGTCGGCCTTCGCGAACCAGATTTAACCCAATGCGAGCGCCGCGCAAGTGAAAGAATTTCCGCCCCGCCCATTCCCCTCGGGACCTCACCAAAACATTTTTTAATAACCCGATGGTAAGGTGTTTTTTATGCACGTGGCCGGAAACCCGAGCCGGTCGCCAAGGCTCCCCGCACGCTTCAAGGCATCCGTAAGAACACTTTTAGATCAGGTAACAATATTTGTATAACTAACCATAGTTTCTATTAAGCATTCTATGAATGTCCCCGGCAAAAACCGCGACGGACGGACCGCCGGCCAGGCGGGCCCGCCCTCGCATGCGCCGGCTCCGCCGGCGCCCCGGCCAGCGTCAAGCCAAAGCCGGAAGAACTCGCGGCGCCCTGCCCGGCCATCGCCGGACATGGCCCAGGCGTCCCGTCGCCCCGGAACATCCGCTCGCCGTCACGCCGGCCGGCCGGCCGGCGCGGTGGGACGATTCGATTACCCCGGCTTCAGCGGTACCTTAAAAAAGGCGAACGGCCTCAAAGCGTGCCCCGGACCGTCGTCCCGGGGGGGTTGGCGTGCCTTTTGGGGGATCGCCGGCCACTGCCTGGCGATCGCTGAAGCGATCATCGACGCGATGGGTAAAGCGGCGGCCCGAGGGGGGTCGATGATTGATCGACCGATTTCCGCTCGTGTTGAAACAATTCTGTGGTATATTACGCGC
>JAFAUY010000419.1 GCA_019243005.1 Verrucomicrobiota bacterium
TGGCCTCGGCCGATTTCAACGGTACCTGGGTGGTCGATCTCAAAGCCTCGGATTCTCCGGAGCCGATCCTCAAGCGTCTGGGCGCGTCGTGGTTTCAGCGGAAACTGGCCCCTTCGCTCAAAGTCGAAGCAACCTATCGCCAGGCGAAAGAGCGGCTCACCATCGTGACTCGAGCACCGGCGTTTTCGCGGACCGAAGAACTCTGGTTGGATGGACGGCCGGTGACGAACACCGAATCGCTTACGGGACCTTATACGGAACGGACCTTTTGGTCAGCCGACGGCACCCGGTTAATCTCGATCAGCGCCTTTCGAACCAAGGACGGCAAAGATGCAAGACTCAGGGTTGCGCGCCAGCTGACCGATCACGGTGGCGGCCTTCTGCTCAGTGAGACCCTGGATGTGGTCGGCGAACCGCCGCAGCCGGTCATTCGGCGGCTTTGGCACCGCAAGAGCCCGGCCGACTGAGCCAGCATCTTCCGGTGCCGGCCCGGTCTCGTTCCCGCCTGCTTCGTGAGGCAAGCGCGATCAGTCTGGTGAGACCAGCGTCCGCAGGCCCCGAAGTGGCGAGAAGCAGGCCAGGAGACAACCACCGGCCCAGCCGCAAGCCACCAGCATCAGGGTCGTGCGAATACCAATGGAACCTCCCAGCCATCCCCCAAACAGGGCACCGAACGGCATTACGCCGGTCACACAAAATCGAAATGCGCCATTCATTTTGCCGAGCATTCGTTTTGGCGTCAGCGTCTGGCGAATCGTCCAGGCGTAGACCGTGATGGCCGATCCGGCTACACTCAGGACGAAATAGGCGGTGGTTAGCAAAACGATGCCGGACAGGTTGCCGTCGCGCGCCGCGGGAAAGCAGAATGCAGCTAACGATGCGAGCAGGCAGGTAAGTATGACGAGCGGGCCCGGACCGATGATAGGTCCGAAGCGTTGGGCGCCGAGCGCCCCGGTAATCGCACCCAATCCTCCCAGGCTGACGATCATGCCGAAGAGCCCCGGGCGCACGCCTAACTCGCGAGTTACAAAAAGCACGAGTACCGCCATAACCGCATTCATGAAGAAATTATGCAGACTCAACAGCCAGAGTAAGGCGCGAATGTGAGTTTGCTTGGCCACGAAGCGGAATCCTTCCACAATCTGGCTGACCATCAGGTGGTGAGGTGTGAACCGCTTCTCTTCCCGGTGATCAATCCGAACGAGGCTGAATGCGCATAGCAGGTAGGTGCATGAGTCGATGAGAACGGCGACCGGTGCACCCAGGATTTCGACCAGAACGCCGGCAAAACCCGGCCCGGCCGACTGGCCGAGGGAGTATGACAACATGATCTTTGAGTTCGCGCTGACTAACTGGTCCCGCTTCACGATCTCCGGAACGTACGTCTGGTACGACATCTCAAAAACGGTCTTGAGCGATCCCATCACAAACATCAGGAAATACAACGCGTCCAAACGCAAGAGACCCGCCAACGCCGCCATCGGCACGAACGTGAGCACGGCGCTTTGCACCAAATTGGTGGAAATCATCAGCAGCCGCCGGATGCCAAAATCGGCCCAGACCCCGGCTGGGAGCGTAAAGATCAGGAAGGGCGCGAATTCCGCGGCACGAAGTAACCCCATCTGTCCCGGGCTCGCATGCAGCGTCATGGCCGCAAGCAACGGGATCGCGAAAGCGGTAACCTGTGAGCCTAACGTGGAAACGGTTTGCCCTAACCAGAAACAACCAAAGGCTCGGTTCAGGTAAAACGGTGGACGTGACGGGGGGAGGGGCGCAACGGGAACCTCAAATGATTTCACCTCAGCGCGGCGCCCTCCTGGTTGATACCTGGTGGCGGCGGGCCAAGCCTGACCGGCCCGCGATGCTCCATCATTTTGAGGGATGAAGTGTTCAATGTGCGGGTACTTTGTTCCTCTTAGCCGGACGTAAGCAACCTGATGCCGGTACCGGGTAAAGGGGCCTAAAGGCGATTCAACAGCGCTTTCGCGAATCGTGCCGCGTACAGCAGTGCGACGGATTAACGCGGACGCCACTCGCCCTTCAGGCCGCGGCCCGGAGCGCGGTCTTACGGGAAGCCGCCAGTTCAGCCCTCAGCCGCATCAGCAATATCCCCAGGCGATTTCGTCCGCACCGGTCGGGACCGGCTCCCCATTGGGTATCGTCCGGCGAATCGTTGATGAGCTGGGCGTCGCCCGTGAGAATCAGCCGTTCGGCCAAGTGAGGGTATTGGGTGAACTTGGCGCGCAGGGCGCGGTACATGACGCTTTCCCGCGCATCGTGCCAGCCTGCCCGCAACGGCAGGCAAGGGTTTCGCCCCAACTCAACTGCCCGCCGGGCCGTGGGGGCTCGCCGGATGATCTCCTGAAGATCAAATTCGAGAAACTTTTGGGCTTGGAAATAATGTTCCACGGTGGGCCAACGACGGTCATCCAGCTCGATCGGGTGATCGGACGCATTACAAAACATGCGGTGAAGACACGCGAAGTCGTCCCGGAAAAAGATTCGTTGCATTTGGAAGGTTTTAATCAGGTGGTTAGGGACCGCAGTACCCTTGAAACCAGCGGCGCAATCGCGGAAAAATTAAGCCTCTTTGCACGAATGCAGAGGGGCAAAGCCGTCTTTGGATAATCCAGACGTCCGACGAAGCGCGCAGGCAGGCGTTCTCGTCTCTTTAAACAAAGAGAACGGAACCGCAGCTGCAATAAAGTTTCAAAACAGGTTCTATGCCGCATCCCTCTTGGCTCCCCCGAAAACCTAGGCGGCCTTGGTGACCGCGTTTCGGGCCGGAGCCCAGAAGCCGCACGCTTGGATGATTTGGATCGCTTACAACGTAACCCAAGTATAATGCCAAAAATCCAATCTGTCCAATCTTGCAGCCCCGTAAACCAATTGACATGAAAAACGTCGCGCGCGGTTCTGCTGTCCAAAGTCCGTCCACAACGGGCGCCATTTTGCCCAGGCCTAGCAACTTAACCGGCTGGTTTCGCGGGAACGGCTTCCTTCTTGGGTTGTGCGCCGCCGTCGTCCTTGGATTTGCCTTTCCACAGGGTGGCTCGCGCAATGGGGTGCTGCACCCGGAACTGGTCGGTGATTTAGGCATTGCGCTGATCCTCTTTTTGCAAGGGCTCTCGATTCCCCTCGGCAAAATGCGCACCGGCGCGGGCAATTGGCGGCTGCACGCGACCATTCAAACTTTCACCTTCATCGTATTCCCGCTGGTCGGACTGCTCTTCGCCGCGGTCGTGCCGCGGGTCTGGCCCCGTGAACCGCCCCCGATCCGTGCGGGCATGTTGTACCTCTGCGTGCTGCCCTCGACCGTCTCGACCTCGGTTGTGCTGACCGCGGTGGCCGGAGGCAACGTGGCCGGCGCCATCTTCAGCGCGGCTTTTTCCAACATCATCGGCGTGGTTCTCACCCCGGTCTGCGTCCAGTTGCTGATGTCCACGACCGGCCAGCACGGGCATTTCGGCGCCCTGCTGGGCCAGATCCTCCTGCTGACCTTAGTTCCCTTTACCCTCGGGATGCTGTTGCGCCCGCTCGTATGGCAATTTGTCGATGCGAACAAACGCTGGGTTAACTGGATCAGCAATGCCGTGATCCTGTTCATCGTCTATAGCGCCTTCTGCGACTCCGTCGAAAACCGGATCTGGCACCGGTTCGGTTACGGGCTTACCCTCGGCGTCCTGGCCATGATCATCGCCCTTTATCTTACCATTTCCTGTTTGGTTCAGTTGGCGAGTCACTGGCTGAAGTTGAATCGCGAGGACTTCATCGCCGCTTATTTTTGCTCCGTGAATAAAACGCTCGCCATGGGGGTGCCGCTGGCGATTCTCATTTTTGGGGCCCGAACCGACTTGAGCCTGATTCTTCTGCCGATCATGTTTTATCATCCGTTCCAGTTGCTGGTGAACGGTATCCTGGCAAACCGCTGGGCCAGACAAGCGTCGGCCCATTGATCCCGCCGCGTAAACCGGGCAGATTTCGAACCTACTTGCGAAAGAGCGGCATGGCGTCATCTTGCCGTAAGACGCACGACACTCTTTCGTAAGATGAAGGGAGTTAAGAAAAAACCACGCATCATCCTCACCGAAACTTTCAGGACGGCACTGTTGGCCGGGGCAACCGTTGCAGTTGGCGTCTGGACCCAGTTTTCCAAACCCTACGACCCGCAGCCGGTCCCGGACCCGACGGTGTTTGACATATCTGTACCGGCGGTGGCTGTAGAACCGGCGGATCCGCCCGATAATGATGCCCCTCCTGCGATACCGGAAGCGACGCCGGACGCGGATAACGCCTGAGCGGTTTTATAAATAACCCTTCGCCGGGTGTCTAGACGTTAGGAACGTTACCTTGGTAAGGACACCTGACTTGCCTCCGGGGTAGGAAACGCATCGTGCCCGAATCGTCCCGGTCGTATCCAGCCGGTTCCTTACAACAACACCTGCTTTCTGCTGGCCGCTTAGCGTTAGGGGCTGGTTGTAGGTGAATGATTCGCCACCGGGGTTAGCCGGAAAACCGGCCCATTCGCTTGAAAACTAACCTGCTGTAAGGGTACGTCTTACGCTCGTCCGCCCGAACCCCGCCACCCGCCACCCGCCACTCTATACATTAATCCCGCGAACGGCTTTCGTTTTCCGCGCCGCATCTGCGGCGCGCCAGAGGTACCATGCGGCCGTCGTCCGGTGCGGCCGCCAGCGTTCTCCCAGCAGGAGCAATTCTTTCGCAGAAGGCAGCGCCGGCAGATCGAAGGCGATGCGATAACCGTTGCGCACCCCGAAGTCATCCACCGGCCATACGTCCGCGCGGCCGAGTTTGAAGATCAGCATCATTTCAACCGTCCAGCGTCCTACCCCGCGCACCTGCGTAAGCCGCGCAACGATCTCGTCATCGCTCATCCGCACGATGGCGCGGGAAGTCGGGACGATCCCCGAAAGGGTCTTTTCGGCGACGTCCCGTAATGCGGCGATCTTCGCCCGGGAAAAGCCGGCCGTCCGCAGGGCGTCATCGGAAACCGCGGCAAGATCCGCGGGGCGCGGAAAACGTTTCCCCGGAAAAAGC
>JAFAUY010000269.1 GCA_019243005.1 Verrucomicrobiota bacterium
TGTACCCAGGACTCGTGAACTTCCTGGAACGTCGTCAGGAGGTTTTTGGTGATGTTCCATCTCGGGTAGTGCGCCCGCATTTTGGTCAGATCCGAGATGTAACAAATGTGATCGCCTTTCCGGTTCTGGTCGACGTACTCGTAGCGCATCGGTTTTGCAGAGATCTTTTCGATGAGGCGAAAAGCTTCCAGGATCGAAATCGAGTTTTCGCGACCACCCCCGAGGTTGTAAACTTCGCCGCTCCTCGGATTGCGGATGAACTCCTTCATAAACTGGACCACATCGTAGGAATGAATGTTGTCCCGCACCTGCTTGCCCTTGTAACCGAAAATTTGGTAAGTTCTTCCTTCCAGGTTACACCGGATGAGGTAACTAAGAAATCCGTGCAGCTCGACCCCGGCATGGTTGGGTCCCGTCAAACAGCCGCCGCGCAGGCAGCAGGTCGGCATCTGGAAGTAACGGCCGTACTCCTGCACCATCACATCGGCCGCCACTTTTGAAGCGCCGAAAATTGAATGGGTCGAGTGATCGATCGAAAACGTTTCCTTGATCCCATTGGCGTACTCGGGGTCGGCATAATCCCAGCGCGTCGTGGTCTCCACCAGGTTCAGCCGGTTCGGCGAATCCCCATACACTTTGTTGGTGGACATGTGAACGAAAGGTGACGCAGGGGCAAACCGGCGAGCTGCCTCGAGCAAATTCAGGGTGCCGGTGGCATTCACATCGAAGTCGTCGAACGGCCGCGATGCCGCCAGGTCGTGGCTCGGTTGTGCCGCCGTGTGCACGATGGCGTGCGGCCGGAGAGTCTCAACCAACGCCAGCATGGCGGGCCGGTCACGGATATCGATGGCGTGATGGTGGAAATTCGCCAGCGTCTTTTGGAGGCGCTGCGTGTTCCAGGAAGTGTCGCCCTGCGGCCCGAAGAACTCGGCGCGCATGTTGTTGTCGATGCCGTGAACCTCCCAGCCTTCTCCGGAGAAAAACGAGGCGACCTCACCGCCGATCAGCCCGCTCGACCCCGTCACTAGTATCTTTCTCACCCGAACCCGATGGGCTGAAGGTCACCGTTCGTCAAGCCGCGGTGTCGAAAGCGCAAGCCGGTGGATCCTTTTCCGGGCCGGTTTTACGGCGCGATCCTCTCGACGATTTCAAATTTGCCGTCCTTCACCGTGATCACCAACGCCGGCTTCGACGCGTTTCGTTGCGCGTCAAATGAAATGCCGCCCGTAACCCCGGGGTAATCCCGGGTCTCAGCCAGCGCGTTACGCACCGTTTCCGAATCGATTTTGGCCGCTGCGCGTTCGATCGCGCGGGTCAGGATCATGGCGGCGTCGTAGCCGAGCGCGCCGAAGGTGTCGGGCATCTGGCCGTATTTTTGGCGGTAAGCCTGCACGAACCGCTGGACCGCCGGCGCCGGATCGTCCGGTGAGAAATGGTTCGTAAAGTAAGTATTTTCGGCCGCCTTACCCGCCACCGACAGCAGGGTCTGGTTTGCCCAACCGTCGCAGCCAAGCACCGGAAACGCCATGCCAAACTGGCGAAGCTGTTTCAGGCTCAGGGCGACTTCGGCATAATACCCCGGCACGTACAGCGCGTCAGGCTTCACCGCCCGGATGGCCGTGAGTTGGGCGCGGAAGTCGGTGTCCCCGGTCGCGTAACTTTGCTCGCGCACGACCGTGCCGCCGAGCCGGGTGAATTCCTCTTTGAAGAACCGGGCCAGGTCTACGCTGTAATCCTGCTTCACGTCGGTGAGGAGGGCGAGCTTTTGCACTTTCAAGCGGTCGTGCGCAAACCTCGCGATGACCCGGCCTTGAAACTCGTCAAGAAAACAAACCCGAAAGATGTAATCGCCGATTTCCGTGATGCGCGGATTGGTCGCGCTCGGGGTAATCATCGGTACCCGCGCCTGCTGGGCGATCGGTGCCGATTCCAAAGTGGCGGAGGAAGTCGCGTCGCCCAGGATGGCAAGCACATGGTCCTGCGTGATCAGCTTGCGCACGGCCGTGGCGCTCTGGCCGGGCTTGGACTGGTCGTCCTCGGAGATCAGGTCGACCTTTTGCCCGGCAACTCCGCCGTTCGCGTTTACCTGCTCAAGGGCAAGCGTAATCCCGTTATGACAACCAATGCCGAACTGCGAAACGCCGCCGCTCAGCGGGTCAACCTCACCCAGATGAATCTGGGCGAAGCCGGGCAGGGCCAAGGCCGTGGCGCATCCACAGATTAAGACGATCATCCGCCGCATACCCTCATACGGCACCATGGCGAAAGAGCGCAGGCGGCGGATCCGCAGAACACGCAGACGACGCAGAGAGGAGAACTCATCCACAGATTACGCAGGTTACACAGATTAAGGGCACACGGCGGGCGCGGCGTAAGAGTTCACACGGCGCCACGGCGGAACGCGGCGGCCACGGCGAGAAGGAAGACCGCCTCCGAACGCCGAGCGCCGAATTCCACCCGTTACGCGTTACCCGTTACCTGTCGCCGAGTTTGTGGCATTCGTGGCATTTTTCGGCTTGTGACATTTTTTAGCCCTTCGGCGGTTCGGCCGAACTCTTCGGCGGTTCGATCGTTTCCGCGAAGTGTACCCCGCCGTCTTTGATGACTAGAATAACGGCGGATTTGGTGGCGTTTCGTTCCGAGTTGATGGTGATTTTCCCTGAAACACCTGGGAAATCCTTGGTCGAGGCGATGGCGTCACGGATCTTGGACGGGTCCGGCGCACCGGCTTGCTCGATCGCGTGAGCCAACAGTTTGGCGGCATCGTAGCCAAGGGCCGCCAACGCATCGGGCATTGCGTTGTACTTTTTCTTGTACTTTTGAACAAACGTCTGCACCTCCGGCGACGTGTTCTCGTTGGAGTAGTGATTGGAGAAGTACGCCCCTTCCAAGGCCTTGCCGCCGACCGGGATCAACGATGAACCATCCCAACCGTCTCCGCCTACCAAAGTGGCTTTAATCCCGAACTGCCGGGCTTGTTTGGCGATCAACGCGGCTTCCGGGTAATAGCCGGTGATAATGATCACGTCGGGATTGGCGGCCTTTATATCGGTGAGCTGAGCCCGGAAATCCTTATCGCCCGAGCTGTAGCTCTGTTCGCGCACGATCTGGGCGTTGTGGTTCTGCAGATAATCCTTCGCGATTTTCGTTAACCCGACGCTGTAGTCCTGCTTTACGTCGGTCATGAACGCGATTTTGTTCTTTTGCAGCTTCTCGAGGACGAACCGGGCGATCACCACCGCCTGGAAATCGTCGGTAAAACAGACCCGAAAGATGTAATCGCCCGTCTGCGTAACCCTGGGATTCGTCGCCGCCGTGGCAATCTGCGGGATCTTCGAAGCCTGGGCGATGGGGGCGGCTTCCAACGACTTGGAAGACGCGACCTCACCGATCAACGCGATAACGTGGTCCTGGGAGATCAACTTGCGCACGATGGTCGTCGTTTCGCCCTGCTTGGTTTGGTTGTCCTCAACGATGAGGTCGATCTTCTTGCCCAATACACCCCCGGCATCATTAATCTCCTGCACCGCCAGTTGAACCCCGTTATTTTGCGAGATTCCGAAGCTGGCGTTATCGCCGGTCAAGGAACCGAACTCGCCAATTTTGATTGTGTCCTGGGCCAGGGCCGTGGTGGCAAGGGCAACGCCCAGAAAAACCGCGGATAGAAACCGACGCTTCATAGCGCCGGGTATAACGCGTTGCCCGGTCTCCGTGCAATCGCAAATCGCGGGTACATCCCGCGGAAACAACCGCCGGGAGAGATTCGGGAGGCCGCGGCGGCCGTAAATGCCACCGCCCATTTCAGGATTGCAAAATCGCGTATGCGGGAATACTTCGTGCCATGGCGAGGAAAATTGCTCTGCTGTTCTCCGGGCAAGGCGCCCAACAGGTAGGTATGGGTAAAGACCTGGCCCAACGCTATGCCGTCGCCGCCAACCTGTTTGCCCAAGCTGACCGGTTGCTCGGACGCTCGTTGAGCCACATCGCTTTCGATGCCCCGTTAGAGGAGTTGACGCAGACGGCTAACTGCCAGCCGGCTCTCTACGTCCATGGGTTGGCCCTTTTGAAGGTGCTGAAGGAAGAAGCCGGTGATTTTCCGATCACGGCCTGCGCCGGCTTATCGCTCGGTGAATTCACGGCGCACGCCGCCGCCGGGACTTTTAGCTTCGAGACGGGCCTCCAGCTCGTGGCCCTGCGCAGCCAGGCGATGCAGGATGCCTGCCGGCAAACTCACGGGACCATGGCCGCTTGCGTCGGAGGCCAGGAAGCCGAGGTGCGCGCTTTGGCTGCCCGTACCGGGGTCGATATCGCCAACCTTAATGCCCCGGGTCAGATCGTCCTTTCCGGTGAACAGGCGAGAATCGAAGAAGCCATCGCCCTGGCGAAGGAATACGGTGTGCGCCGTGCCGTCATGCTCACCGTTGACGGCGCTTTCCACTCGCGCCTGATGGCCGGCGCCGAGACCAGACTGCGGCCCGCGCTGGAACGGGCGGAGATCCAGGCTCCGCAAAACCTGGTGATCGCCAACGTGACTGCGCAGCCGGCCGACACGCCGGAAAAAGTCCGCGAGACGCTGGCACGGCAGGTCACCGGCTCGGTCCGTTGGACCGAAAGCATCAATTACCTCCTGGACGAAGCGGGCTGCGAGCTGTTTCTGGAACTTGGTCCCGGCGGAATCCTGGCCGGGCTGGTAAACCGTATCCGGAAAGGCGTTGAGGTGGTGTCGGTTTCGGATGCGGCCAGCCTCGAAGCCGCCGCGCGGGGGGGAGCGCGTAGCTGGTAAGTTGTACACCGGTTTGCACGTTGGTTGAGCCGGTCTCCGTTCCGGAGGAGTAGTCCCGGCGGGGCAAAAACCGCCACCCGTTACCCCCTACTTCCTGAGCAGCCGGTCGCTGTAGCGGTAATAGACTGAGGAAAGCACGACCAAGGTCGCTCCGAGAATAACGCACGACACGATCCGGTAAGGCGCCGCCACCTCGGACGTGTCCAACAGCAAGACCTTGGCGGCGGTAATGAAAAGCAGAATGATCGCCGCCAACCGGTAAGGCTTGCGCCGCGCGTAAAATCCGTAAACCAGCAGGGCCGCGCCGAACATCGCCCAGAGCAGCGAATACGCTGCCGAAGCCGCCCGGGGAAGAAACTGGGTCACGGCGCGATCGATTTCCAGGTTCAGAAACCCAAACAAACCCACCAGCCAGAGGACCTCAAACCAGGGATAAACGCGTCCCTCGAACCCCGGCACCGGTCGGCTGCGGTCGAGGCTGATGACCCCTGCAAAGCAGGCCAGGGTCACCCCGGCCACAAACCATCGGCTTACCAGGCTGGCGGTAAACGAAGCATGACCTGGGAGAATCGGATCCCAGGAAAGGCCCACATCCGACCACAGCAACCGGTGATCGGCAAACCCCGCCACGATGATCGCGCCGACCAACAACACCCGATCCCGGCTCCGGGCCGCGACCCAATACAACGCGACGGCCTGGCCTGCGCAGAAAACCGTGATCCAGCGGTCCGGCAAGGCAACGGTCCAGGTGGTGACCAGGTAAATCATCCCTTCGGCGATGAGCCAGGTTACCGCCAGGCCGGGGCGCCGCTCC
>JAFAUY010000312.1 GCA_019243005.1 Verrucomicrobiota bacterium
GTTGAGCTATTTTTGCCCCGGAGGGGCAGTTGAGAGTAGCCCGGCACTTCAGTGCCGGGTGGGCCTTCAAAAAGGGTTTGTGTCCCGGCGGGACGCTGGGAAAGGGTGCGCCACACCGCCGAGCGGCAACTAACCCAGGGCAGACACGGCGGTATGGCGTCTAAAATCCCTTCTACAACCCACTTGGCCTCTCGGCTTTCCTACCGTCCCGACGGGACGGACCTTCTTTTAAAACCCCATCCGGCACTGAAGTGCCGGGCTACACTCAACTGCCCCTCCGGGGCAAAAATAGCTCAACCAACTCGCAAACCGGTGTAAATCACTTATGTTCCCGGGCGGTGCCGAAGTCGGGGGTTGACGCGGCAATTATTCGTAGAAGTTGCGGACCCAACGATGGGCTTTCAGTTTCTCAACCATTGGCTTTGGTAAGCCGCGTCCGTCGCCCAGTGCGCAGTTGCGCTCGACGTTGTGCACCGAGCGCATCCCGGGAATGACGGTGGAGACGGCCGGGTGGCTCAGCACATACCGCAACGCCGTTTCGGCCATCTGCTCCAAAGGGACACCGAGATCCGAGGCGATGCGTTGTACGCGTTCATAGACTTGCTGTTTCCGATCACCCCGGAAGTAACGGTTGCGAAAATCGCCTTCTGCAAAGGTGGTCTCAGGCGTGATTTTTCCCGTGAGCGCCCCTTCGTCCAGGGCTACGCGCACGATCACGCCGATGCGATGACGTTCGCAGGCGGGCAACAGCTCATCTTCAGGGCTTTGGTCGAAGATATTATAAATGACTTGTACGGTGTCCACCGCGCCGGTCTCAATCAATCGGATGGCATTTTGAGGTTGATGGTCGTTGATGGAAACACCGAAGAAGCGGATTTTCCCCTGATCTTTCAGCTTCTGAATGGCCTCCAGCCAATTGCCCTGTCCGACCCATTCATCCGACCAGACGTGGAACTGCTGCACGTCGATGGTTTCCAGTCCGAGGTGGCGCAGGCTTTCTTCGGTACAGGCAATGACGTGGCCGGCAGGGAACGTTTCCGCCGCCGGCACCCCGGCCGGTGCGGGCCACCGGCGGTTTTTGGGCGGGATTTTGGTTGCCACGTAGATGGTCTCGGAGCGTTCTTTGACGAGCTGCCCGACGAGTCGCTCGCTGTGGCCATCCCCGTAACCCAGGGCCGTGTCGATGAAGTTCAGACCCAGATCGATGGAACGATTCAGGGCCTTCATGGACTCCTCATCCGAGGCGCCGATCCACATGCTTTTGCCAATTCCCCACGCGCCGTAGCCGATTTCCGACACGCGCAAGCCCGTTTTGCCAAGAGGTCTGTAGTTCATTAATGTGGGATTTCTTTTCGGAACGTACTTTTGGCAAACGGTATCATCATGAATCGTCGTTCTCGCTCGGTTCCAGCAGGTCTGTCTCATCACCTTTCTTTAGCCGTTGCGTACCGGCCCGGTACGGTTTGCGCCATTGTCAAAGCCGGGCCGACACCTATGGTGAACTCGTAACAAGACCTGGGTTGTTCGGTGCCCGCGTTTGCCTGACCTTTCCTTTTTTTTCTTTTGCGGCCATGAAATCAGCGCAACGTTTTGCCGGGTGTGCCGGACTGCTTTCCGGCCTTTTTCTTTGCGTTTCCTTAGTGTTGGCAGGGGCGGTTGGCGTTCCGGAGGTTGACGTCTCCGGCTGGGACGCCGGTGTCTTCCCGTTCATTACCCCTTTCGATTGGGGGGCTTTCGGCGCGGCCGTCGCCGGTACCTCCGAAACCGGCGCGTATACGGGCGCAGAACTTTTTGCCGGTCCACGCAAATTTACGGCTGATGGCGATAACGACTACTACCACGGCGTGCTGCCCAACGGGAAAATCGTTAAACCGGCCGGGGTGAGCAGCCAGGTGGGGATGAACCCTCTCGGCATTGCGCTTACGCCGGACGGCAAATTTGCGATCGTCTCCTGCGATGACGAGCGAAAAGGCAGTCTAACCTCCCTCCAGGGGTCAACGGTGGCGGGCAGACCGTTAAAGGGCGGTTATAGCTTAACGGTGTTGGACACATCAAAAAGCCCCATGCCGGTGCTGTCTCAGGTCGCCACGCAAGGCAAACTCTTTGTCGGCTTGCAAGTGGTCAAGTCCGGCAGTGGTTACACACTTTATGCCTCGGGTGGAGGCGACGACAGCATCAAGCTCTTTCAGTTGGACGCGGCCGGCAGCCTCACCGCCCGCATTGCCCCGGCGCAGATCGTGATCGCGCCGACCCTGCCGGCCGACCAGGGGTATGTGAGCCACGAGGTGGTCTCGGCTGATTACAACCTGCGCTCCTGTCCAAGCCCGGCCAGCGACCCAAGTCCGAATGCGTTCGGGGCGGGCGCGCAAACCACGTTCCCCGCGGGCATTCACCTGAGTCCGGACGGCAGGTACCTGTACGTCGCGTGCGACGGTGACAACAGCCTGGCGGTTATCGACACGGCCGTCGACGCGGTGGTGGCGCAATGCCCGGCAGGATACTTTCCCTATGACGTGGCGGTGAGCGCCGACGGAACCCGGGTGGCCGTCAGCAACTGGGGGCTGACCGAGTACAAATTTGCTCACCCGTCCTTCAATGGAATCGGCCAACTCACGGCATTAGGCACTACCGGGCCGAACCTGCCGGCAGGCTTTTTCCTACCCGTGACTGACACCGCGGGCGCCAATCCCCGTACCTCTTCGGTGTCGCTATTCCGGATCGGTCCCGGCGAACCGCTTCACGCCCAACTGCTGCCCTCGGTCTATGAAGGCAAATCGCTGGATAAGTACCGCCAGGTTGGAGGTACCCACCCCTCGGCGATCGCAGTCATCAAGGCCAACGACCGCGAAATTCTCTACGTGGCGCGCAGCAACGACGACAGCCTGGGCCTGATCGACTTCGCCACCGGCCTGCCGCTTAAGGAGGTTAGGCTGCCGTTTGTCTGTTTCCCTTGCCTCGACTTCTTCCCCTTCCTGGGGTTCTGGCCGTACGTTTCCTTCAACCGCCTGAAAGGTGCTTACCCGGACGCCCTGGTCGCCTCTCACGACGGCCGCCGGCTGTACGTGGCCGAAGCCGGCATCAATTCGGTCGCGGTCCTAGACACGAGGCGGCCCGACCAGCCGAAGCTGATCGGGCGTATTCCGGCGGGGTGGTACCCGGCCGCATTGGCCCTCAGTCCGGACGACAAAGTCTTGTACGTGGTGAACGCCAAGGGCGTGGGCGAAGACGTCAACCCCCGATCCGGTGCCGGCCAGGTTTCTTCACCCAGCACCGGCGTGGAATCCTTTGCCGACTCTAATTATATCTTCGGCAGCGTGCAGAAAGTCGTCTTGAGCGACTTCGATCCTCCCAATCGCGATGTCTACACCAACAACGTTAAACCGGTTGATCGCGCCAACCACCACGTCGTACCTCTGGGGGGCAGGCCTTCCGCTAAAATAAAGACGGTGATCTTTATCGAGACCGAAAACAAAAGCTTTGATTCCAAGTTTGGTGCCATCGCGCAATTCGGTCCTTATGCAAGCACCACGTTCTACAACGCCGACCGGTCAACCATCCCGAGCCCGGCCAATCAACAATACATCCCGGTGACGCAGAACCTGCAATTGCTGGCCAGAACCTTCGCGGTAGGAGCTAACTATTATTCGGATTCCGAGGAAAGCGATGCCGGTCACCAGTTTTGCGCGGCGGGCACGGCCACCGACTATACGGAGAAAACGCTGCTGGTGAAAACCGGGCGTGGCCTGCTGGTTAATAAGAACTTCGAACCGGAGGATTATCCGGCCAGCGGTTACCTGTTTAACAACGCCGCCCGGCACGGCGTGTCGTTTAAGGATTACGGGGAACTGATCCGCATCGACGGTACGGATACCGGCACCAGCTACGTCTCTGACGCGGCAGGCATCCGCCTGGCCACGCCGGATGACCCCGCCAGCGGCAAAATGGGTTGCCCGACCCTCCCGGAGAGCAACCCTGTAATCGAACACCCGGAAAGCGATGTTGATTCGCCGACGCAGGGCTTGGGCCAGTCGTACTTCCTCGACCTGCCGATCCTGGCGGTGTTAGGCGAGCCCAACCCGAACGGAGAACCGCATCTGGATAGAAACTATCCCGGGTACAATTTTAACATTTCAGACCAGCGCCGCGCCAAGGAGTTCATCAAGGACTTTGACCGGATGCTGAAGAGTGGCAGCTTGCCGCAGTTTCTCTACCTTTACCTCCCGAACGAGCACACGGGGGCCACCAACGCCTCCAACTTCGGATTCGACGCCGCGGGCGAACCGATCCAGCCGACCGCCTTGGAGCAGGTCGAGGACACCGACGTGGCGATCGGCATGGTGATCGCGCACCTCATGCAAAGCCGGGTTTATTACGATCTGCAAACCGGCACCGGTGCGGCCATCTTCATCGTGCCCGACGATGCGCAGGCATCCCTCGACCACATCCACCCGCACCGGAGCCCGCTGGTGATGGTCAGCCCGTTCGCTAAGCCACACCACGTCGGCACAAAGCATTACTCGACGGCCTCGATCGTAAAAACCGAGGAACTGTTGTTAGGACTTCCGCCGAACAACCTTGGTGACCTGCTGGCGAGCGACCTGAGTGACCTCTTTCAGGACCACTACAATGGCATCAATCTTTCCCCGGCTGAGTTTAACCGCACGGTTCAGTACCAGGCCACGCCGGCGGGCCGTAGGATCTGGACCCTGGCCAGCAGATTGAACCTGGCTCGACCGGACCAGGACAGCCGGCGCCTGGGCGCACTCGGGCGATTGTCGCAGGAAGCCGATTTTCTCTACAAGGCAGCCCGGAAACACGGGGCGCTGCATTCGCGGACTTATCAGAAGAAGCAACGAGGGCTGATAGCAGCGGCCTGCCGGATCGTGAATGCACCGGCCCGCGACGGGGATAGCGATGACTGAAATGCGGCCCCGTCCGGGGGGAGCGGCGAAATATATTGAGCTCAACAACCGGTCGTGTTCCCCCGGGGCAACCCGATGAACAAACCACGGCGGCCGGCATGATCGTTTGTCCTTGCTTATGAAATCGCTCCCCCTTTTGCGCTGCATCGAGCGGGTTCCCGGCGGGCTCATGGTCGTGCCGCTGCTGGTCGGGGCGGTCATCGCCACGTTCGCGCCCGGTACCGCGAAGTTCTTCGGCTCTTTCACTGAGGCGCTTTTCAACGGCGCGCTGACGATTCTGGCGGTGTTTTACGTCTGTATGGGCACCACCATCGAATTGACCGCCACCCCATACATCCTGAAGAAAGGCGGAGCGCTACTTATCACCAAGATTTTGTGCGGAATGGTGGCCGGCATCGTTCTGGGGCGATTGCTGGGCGAAAAGCCGATCGGGGCCGGCCCGTTCCTGGGGTTGTCCACCCTTGCCGTGGTGGCCGCGATCAATGACACCAACGGCGGACTCTACATGGCGCTGATGGGCAAATACGGCCAGTCCCGCGATGTGGGCGCCTACTCGGTGATGACCATTGAGAGTGGGCCGTTTTTGACGATGGTGACTCTCGGTGTCGCGGGTCTGTCGGCCTTTCCGTGGCAAACACTGCTCGGGGGTATCCTCCCTCTGGTCGTCGGGATTGTTCTTGGCAATCTGGATCCGGAATGCCGAGCGTTTTTCGGCAAGGCTGCGCCGCCGCTGATTCCATTTTTCGCTTTTGCCCTTGGGAGCACCCTGAACTTAAACCGGGTCGTTCAGGCCGGCCTGCTCGGGGTTTTTTTGGGTCTTGCGGTGGTTGCCGTTACCGGCACTGCCCTTTTTGTCGCGGACCGGCTGACCGGCGGTAACGGGGTGGCGGGGTTGGCGGCCGCCTCCACGGCTGGTAATGCCGCTGCCGTACCGGCGATCGTGGCTGCGGCGAATCCGGCTTACCAGGAAGCAGCCAGAACGGCGACGATCCTGGTTGCCGCCAGCGTGGTGGTGACCGCCGTCGTCGTGCCATTAGTAACGGCTTGGTGGGCCGGCCGCGCCGGTTCGCCGTTGCCGCAAGACGTTGTACCCCCTGAGCGTTCCGCAGCTCGGGTGGCGGCCCGGACGGATCGGCGCTGATCCTTCCCGGTCCGGAGGATCGACCAGGACCGGGGCGCCCTTGTTATTCGTAGTCGGTAGCATGTCCGAGGTCGCGCGCGCGCAGTTGGATCGCTTGGCGCTCGAACCCGGCGTCTTGACCGTGACCGTACCGCCTTCGGCTCTGCGCGCGGGCCGCGCAGGGACGCATGGCAGGTTGCGGCGCAACAGGCCGGCGAGGCGCTCGACGCGCGGCGTGACGTCGCCATGGCCATCGGCTTTACCGGCGAAAGCCATCTCGACGAGGGCGCCGTTTTGAGTAAAGCGCTCGGGCAGTTGGTCCTGCCACTTATTCCGCGTCTGGCCGGCCTGTTCTGCACCGGGGGCGAGACGGCGCGCGCCGTACTTGACGCCGCCGGCATCGTAGGCATTCGGCTTGCCGGCGAGGTTGAGCCGGGCGTGCCGCTCGGTACCGGCGAGGACGGTTGCACCCGTATCCCGATTATCACCAAGGCGGGCGCGTTCGGCGACCTGGAAACGCTGGTGCGCTGTCGCGCTGCCCTGGGCAACTTTGATTGGTCTGGTATCTCACCTGATCGTTGATTGATTGTTACTTACCGCGATGAACGAAAAGTCTGCTTTGCCTGCTATCGGCATCACCATGGGCGACGCTGCCGGCGTCGGGCCCGAAATCATCATGAAAAGCCTCGCCCACGCCGATCTCTATGATCGTTGCCGCCCGCTGGTGATCGGTGATGCCGGCCGGCTGCGCGAAGCCGGCCGGATCGTCGATTCCAAACTGGAGGTGAACGCGATTGAACATCCGGATGCGGCCAAATTCACGCCCGGCGTGGTCGATTGCGTCGATCTGAAACTCATTCCCGAAGGACTGCCCTGGGGGCAACTCTCGCCGATCTGTGGCGACGCAGCTTACCAGTACCTCGCCCGGGCCGTCGAGTTGGCCCAGGCCGGCCAAATTGACGCCATTTGCACGGCCCCCCTCAACAAGGAGGCTCTGCACGCCGGTGGCCACCGGTTCCCCGGGCACACGGAAA
>JAFAUY010000360.1 GCA_019243005.1 Verrucomicrobiota bacterium
AGGAGGGCAAAGTAGAGGCGGGCGTAAGTATTCGTCTTTTCGACGCCGCCGAGTTCCAGCGCCTTCGCGCGGGCGCGGACCAGGACCGGATCCTGGGCGGAGAACCCGGCCAGTTTCAGCGCGAAGTACGCCTTCACCGTGGCGTTCAACTCCGAAGGACCTTCGCGGTAGATGTTCCAGCCGCCGTCGGGTAACTGCGTTTCCAGAATATGGCGGACGCACTTCGCCTCGAGCTCCGGGTCAACCTCCTGGGCCCAATGCATGAAAGTGACGTAATCGGCGCAGAGGGTGGCGTCGACCACCAGTTCACCCACCCAGTAGCCCGGCGGCGTCTGCCGGTTGAGCAGATTCTGCCGGGCTCTGCTGATAGAAAACTGTAGGTCCGCGTGAAACTTGTGCGCGTTAACCATGGGCCTTAATGGTGGTTCTCCACTTAGCCGCGCACCGCATCCGCCTGGGCCGGACTGGCCTTCGCTGAAATCCCGTTGAACACCTGAGCCGGCTCCGGCCGAGCCTTCGGTTTAGGCTTTGACCCAAAGTTAAAGACAATGGTCTTCAGCGTGTCGCCCGGTTTGGCTTGAAGACCCAGGCTCGCCGTCGGCTCATACCCGCAGTGAACCATGCAATTTTCGCAGCGCGGGTCGCGGGCTACCCCTTCGACAACCCCGTATTTGTCCCACTCGACGTTCTCCAGCAGTTCCACGTACGAGGAGAAATGCCCTTCGGTGCCGCACTCCTTGTCGGTCAGAAAATAGCAGGGCGCCTTCCAGCCTTTGATGTTTCGCGTGGGAATCGCCCAGGCTGAGCAGGTCAGGTCACGCAACCCGGCGAGAAATTCGAAATAAATCGGGGTGCCAAAAAGCGGGTAGCGCCAGCTCCAGCTTTTTGCATCATGAAATTTCTCCACGGTGGCGCGGCGGGTGAGAAAGAATTTGGACGGGTCAAGGTTCAGACGTTTGGCCATGTCCCGCTTGGCCGCGTCGTAATCGTACCCTGGGGTGATGGTATGACCATCGACGCCGAGCCCGGCCAGGAAGTTGAACAGCGTTTCGATCTCCGCCATGTCGGTCTCACGGTAAACGGTGGTGTTGGTGGCCACCTGGAAGCCGAGGATCTTGGCCATCCTGATGGCCGCGATGCATTCACGAAAGACCCCTTCGCGCTCGACGATGATGTCGTGTACCTTTTCGAGGCCGTCCAGATGGACGTTCCAGTACATCCATTTACTCGGTCTGATGACCGCCTTTTTTGGGTCCTTCGGCCCTTGGCGGACCTGCGCGGCTTCCGAGGGGAGGATGAGCTTCTGCGCCTCGAGCACGGCCAGAAGGCCGTTGACCTCCTCGGGTCGCTCGACGAACTCGCACGCAAGGTAATCGCGCATTTTGCGGCGCATCATCATTCCATTGGTGCAGATGTAAACGATGCGCCCCTGTTCCCTCAAGCCGGCGACCAGGGCCTCGATCTGCGGATAAATGAGGGGCTCACCGCCGCAGATCGACACCATCGGCGCACCGCATTCCCTCGCCGCCTGCAGGCAGTCTTCGAGCGGCATGACGTCCTTCATGGAGGTGGAGTACTCACGAATCCGGCCGCACCCGGTGCAGGTAAGATTGCAGGTGTGCAAAGGTTCGAGCTGCAAGACCGTCGCGAACTTCTTCGTGCCGCGGAATTTGTGCCCGATGATATGGCCGGCGATCTTCAGGGTAGGCTCTAAAGGAAACCGCATAGTTATGTTCTTAAGCGCCGCATTGTAGCCAGGGTACGACCGGGTTCAAGGCTGGCGTTAATGACGTTAATGGTTAAGGTTCTTAAGTTTCTCGTCCTCACCCGAGCCTGGAACGGCAGAGGAGCGGGAGGCGCGAGAAACCGCCCGAACGCTGCTCACTGAAAACAGGTTTTCTGTGCACACGGCAAAAATTGCCGCCGGACATCGCATCGTCGGTGATAGCCCGAAGTGCCGGATTCGTCAATTGTTGTTACGGGTAACGAGTAACGGGCGGGGTTAGGGGTTCGGCATTCGGCGTTCCGAGCGGCCGTGTGCCAACCGGACGGTTGGCATCCGGAAAGGCTTGCGCCGTGTACAAGGTCGGCCTTAGGAAGAGACGCCGCGCCATGAACTCGACCGCCCCGCAACTTTCTCCTGAGATCCGGCGTTCGTTCAGCGCGGCTGACCTGATCATCCTTCTGGGGCTGGTTGGTTTGTTTTGGGCCCTTCTGCAGTTCGGGCGGGGGATGGTCGTGCATTTCGACGAGACGCAAACGCTCGAAATCTCCACCCGCGTCTGGGCAATCCCTTATTACGCCGGACGGACGGTATTGCGGATGTGGATCGCTTTTGCCTTCTCCGTGCTTTTTACCTTCATCGTCGGATACGCGGCCGCAAAAAGCCGGTGGGCTCGGGCGGTCATCCTGCCGTTTCTTGATATCATGCAATCCGTTCCGGTTCTCGGGTTTTTGTCGGTGACCGTAACGGGTTTCATGGCGCTGTTCCCGGGCAGCCTGCTCGGCGTCGAGTGCGCGAGCATCTTCGCCATTTTTACCGGCCAGGTTTGGAACATGGCGTTCGGCTTTTATCACTCGCTGATTACGATTCCCAAGGATCTGCAGGAGGCCGCCACCAGTTTTCGACTTTCTGCCTGGCAGCGGTTTGGCAAGCTCGAAGTGCCTGCGTCGATGCACAGCCTTATCTGGAACTCGATGATGTCGTTTGGCGGCGGCTGGTTTTTCGTGGCCCAGAGCGAGGCGATTTCGGTGCTGAACAAGAATATCAAACTGCCGGGGCTGGGTTCTTACATGGCCACGGCCGTTGAGAAGGGCGACCACAGGGCTGCTTTTTGGGCGATTGTGGCGATGTTGGCCGTCATCCTGATCACGGACCAGCTGGTCTGGCGCCCGCTCCTGGCCTGGGCCGACAAATTCAAGATCGAACTGACCGAGTCGGGCCAGGCGCCCACCTCCTGGCTCTATAACCTGCTGCGGCGGTCATACTTATTTACCTGGATCGAGGAAAAGCTGGTCGACCCGGTGTCCGGCAGTATTTCGAACCTGATACGGCCTTACCGCACCGATGCCGCTGGCTATTACAGGCGCCCGGGCCGTCTCAGCCTCTGGCTGCTGCGTTTTATCGTGGCGATACTGGGCGTCTGGCTCGCCTACTGGCTGGTGATTGCCGCCATCACGGGCATCAGGAACGTATACGACCACGTGACCGGGCAGATGCTGTTGCATATCGCCGTGCTTGGGTTCTTGACCCTGGGCCGTGTGCTCCTGATGACCGTGGTGGCGACCCTGATCTGGACCCCGGTCGGTGTGTGGATCGGCTCCAGACCCGAGGCGGCGCGCATCGCCCAGCCGCTGGCGCAAATTTTTGCCTCGTTTCCCACCAACATGACTTTTCCGTTAATCGTCGGGCTATTCGTGAGGTGGCGTATCCCGATGAATTGGGGCAGCATTTTCCTGATCGCGATGGGAACCCAATGGTACATCCTGTTTAACGTGATTGCCGGGGCCATGGCGATCCCCAACGATTTGAAAGAGGCGGCGCGCACCTATGGCCTTCGCGGCTGGGCGCGCTGGCGCACCCTGATCATTCCAGCCATTTTTCCGTTTTGGATTACGGGCGCCTGTACGGCGGCCGGGGGCGCCTGGAACGCCAGCATCGTGGCGGAAGTTGCTACGTGGGGCAACACCCAGCTTAAGGCGGATGGGTTGGGAGCCTTTATCACCGAGGTTACGCAGAATGGCGACACGGCGCTGATCATCTGCAGCATCGTGATGATGTCAATTTTTGTAGTCGTTTTAAATAAACTGGTGTGGCGCCGTCTTTACAGCTACGCCGAGAAAAGGTTTCACCTGGATTAGGGTTAGGGAATATGAAAGCCGATCTGCTCACGCCCAAGCCTGTGCCCGTCACGGGCGGCATCGATACGCCAGTGATTGCGGAACTCAGGGGCGTCTCCAAAACCTACAAAGTCGGCAACGATCAGGAATTAAAGGTGCTGGATAACATCGACCTGTCGATCCAGGAGGGGGAGTTGCTGGCCTTGCTTGGCCAGTCGGGTTCGGGCAAGTCGACGCTGCTGCGTTGCCTCACCGGTCTGACTCAGCCGACCGCAGGACAGGTTTTCTGTTATGGGAAACCGCTGCGGGGTATCAACCCATACGCATCCATCGTTTTTCAAACGTTTGCGCTCTACCCGTGGTTGACCGTTGAGCAGAATGTGGCCGTCGGATTGATGGCCAAGGCAATGTCGCGCAAGCAACGCGAGGAGGCCGTCGAGAAGGCCATCGACCTGATCGGGCTTAATAACTATCACGCCGCCTACCCCCGTGAAATTTCGGGGGGTATGCGCCAGCGCGTCGGCATCGCCCGGGCGCTCGTTTCCGAGCCAAAGATTCTGTGTCTGGACGAAGCGTTCAGTGCGCTCGACGTGTTGACGGCGGAGAACCTTCGCAAGGAAGTGATCAATATCTGGCGAAAGGAGGACACTTCCCTCCAAAGCATTTTCATGGTTACTCACAACATCGAGGAAGCCGTGGAGATGGCGACGCGTATCTGCATCCTGTTTCCGCATCCGGGCCGGCTTG
>JAFAUY010000321.1 GCA_019243005.1 Verrucomicrobiota bacterium
CTCTCCGCGAGAACAGATTTTGCATTACATCTGCCAAACCCGCCCGCAAACCGTAGTTCTGGTGCACGGCGGGGCTACGTCAGTGGCGTGGTTCGAAACGACCATCGGCGAAGCCTTGCCCGGCACCCGCGTGGTCATTCCCGTCCCGGGAGAAACGTATGAGCTGTGAAAATGCCACCAATGCCACGAGCGGAAAAATGCCAGGAATGACTGACGGGGTAACCTGCGGCGCGGTCGTCAAAATCTCGTTAATGCCAAGAGCGGCAAAACATTATAGTCTCACAGGCCATTAACAACAACGCCGCAAACGAAGCTCAGTCATTTGTGGCATTTTCCCGCTTGTGGCATTGGTGGCATTCCCTAGGAGGGGATGCTGACTTTGGCGTATTTGGCGATGGCTTTTTTCGCAAACCGCGGCAAGATCAGAATGACCGCCACGGCCGCAGCCGCGCTGATTCCCAACAGCACGATCTCGCCGGCGTGATGGCCGGACCGGCCGGAGGCAAGTGCTTCCAGCCCGGCTTTGCCCGCGGAACCGAGGTGACAAAAAAGCAGGGTCGAAGGAAGGCTGCCGGCCAGCGTGGTCAACAGGTAAGCCCGAAACGGAATTCCCGTCAGCCCGTACAGGTAATTGGCCAATCCGAAAGGAATGGGGCAGAGCCGGAGGAGGATGATGATTTTCCAGCCCTCACGCGCGATCGCGATATCGATGCTTTCAAACGTGGGGTGTTTTCGGAGTTGAGCCGAAATGTCCTTTCTCAACAACCAGCGCGACAGAAAAAACCCGAGCGACGCTCCGACCGCGATGCCGGACAACCCGGCCGCCAACCCAAGCGAAAACCCAAACACGGCCGATGCAGCGATGATGAAAGGGCTGGCTGGAAACATGCAGCACGAAGCGGCCGCAAGCAGCAAGGCAAAACAAAAGACTCCGGCCAGGCCCATCCGGCCCACTTGGTCGCAGAAACCTCTCAGGATCGAAATAACCGGGAAATGTGCAGCCGCAACCCCCAATCCGGCGGCGGCGATCGCGGCGATGGCGATTTTGACGCGAAAACTAGGCACAACTTGAAATTGTCGGCCGAAAACAATGCAAGGCAAACTCCTTTTTGCAGCAGCCGGGCTGCTCCGAAAACAAAGCAGGCCTGCTATTTCACCAGGTGCCCATTCACCAGACGCGTGAGCTCAAACATGTCGACCTGCTTTTTACCGTTGAATACTGCTTCCAGCGCGGCATCAGCCTTAATGTTCTTTTTGTCCTGAAGGTTATGCTTTTTTATGTACTCCCAAAGTTTCTTGGTGAGTTCAGTTCGAGGCAGGGGATCTGATCCGACGATTTTGGCCAAAGCAGCGTCCGGCCGGACCGGTTTCATGAACGCGCTGTTCGCTTTACTTTCGTTAGGCATACGAGGCATTTAAGGTGCCAGGCCCGGGTAAAATCAACCCTAAATTCAGGATTCAGGAGACGCGCTGCCTGAATGTTTCCCGCAATTGAGCCACGGTCGTGTGCAGGTCGAAATGCTGCTCGGCCAGCCGACGCGAATTTACGCCGAAGGCGGCTCTCTGGGCAGGGTTATCCGCCAGCGCCCGGATCATCTGGGCCAGTTGACCCGCGTTACGCTCCTCGACGAGCAGGCCATTCTGGTCCGGCACCACCATCTCAGGGATGCCGGCCACCCAGGTGCTCACGATCGGTAGCCCGCTCGCCATCGCCTCGGCGATCACGGTCGGCAGGTTGTCGGAATCGCGGTCACGGTCGTGGACCGCCGGAAAGACGAAAATGCTGGCTTCGGCGAGCAGATCGACGATTTCCCCCTGGGTTCGAGCGCCGATCAGCTGGACGCGGGGGTTGAGGTGCTCCTGTTCGATGTATTGGGCCAGGCGGTCGTGTTCGGGCCCCTCGCCTACGATCCGGCACGAGAACGGCAAACCCGCCCGGTCGAGTTCGCGGCAGGCTTGCAGCAGATAAATGAACCCTTTTTTTTCGATGAGCCGCCCAATGGACAATAACCGGACGGGCGGCGCCTCCGGCCGGGCCGCCCGGAAGCGTGACAGGTCCAGCCCATTATAAATACGCACGATGCGGCCGGCGGCCTCCGGAACGCGGGCACGGAGGTAATCCGCCCCGTAGTTGCTGACGCTGATGACGAAGGCGGCGTCCCGGATGAGAACTTCCATGGGCACGCGCTGGCCTGGTTTAGGCTGGAAAATGTCCTTTGCATGCGCGGTTATGCTGTAAGGGATGCCGTGCAACCGTTTGATCCACCAGGCGGTACGCGCCGCCAAGCTGGCAAAATGGACGTGAAGGTGGCCGATTCGGTGCCGGCGGAGCCGGCGGCCCAGGTAAAGGGCTTCATGGAACCGGTTTTTGTCGCGGGTGTCCCCCTCGGCATCCCAGTGCTGGCGGTACTGGGGCGAAAGGAGCTTGGCCTCGATTTTGAACCTGAGCCGGTTGGTATCGGGGAGGTAGCGAACGTCCAGATCCTGGAGCGGCAAATCACTGGGGGGCGGTTCAACCGGCCGCCGGATCGAATAAATGGGCACGGGCAGGCCCTGACGGGATAATTCAAGCACCTCCCGGGCGCAAAACGTCTGGGTGAACGCCGGAAAACGCTCGAAAAGGTAAGCCAGCGGCGGGTTGCGGCCCTGCGCAGGGTGCGCGCCCGGTTGGATTTTCGGTTGAGGGCTGCGGGTAGGCATAGACGGCAAACGGCGTACCGGCTTCATCGGCCCGGGCCGGTACATACATATATCATAACAGGCATCGGGCCAGGGCAGCCGGCCCTGCGGCCACCAGGTCTGTCCCCAAGATCATCCCTTCAGGGATAGATCCTCCGGAAATCGATGTTTTTAGAGGCGGGTAAAGGCGCAACGAAGTTTCAATGGACTTTACTCACCTTGGAAAAAAAATCGCAAAACGACTTGCCAGCGAGGTAGACGATTGCTTTTATTCCCGAGTTCGCCCTCCGGTCCGTCCTGTGCTAATTGAGCCCCAGGCGTCGTGTCGATGCGTCTGGAGGGCAACTGAGCTATGCGGATGGGAATATACTTTCTTGCTGAGCAGATCTCGGTAAACGCGACGCCGTTTTTCCCCAACCACACGTGGTTTACCAATTCTTTGTTGGTCACGGTCATCGTCGCCGCGCTGCTGTTGATTTGGGCGCGATCCGCCACCGCCAAGATGGAACTGGTGCCGAGCGGCCGCCAGAACGTTTTCGAAACCATCGTTGAAGCGCTCTACACCACCTTTGAGGGGATCGTCGGGCGTCACATGATCGCGAAAACGTTCCCGCTGATCGCCACTCTGTTTGTTTTCATCCTCGCCGCCAACTGGTTCGGCCTGGTGCCCGGCGTCGGCACCATCGGTTTCGGGCCGCCCGCGCACGGGCCGCTGGCGTTGGAAGAGGTGCAGCGTCCTCTGTTGCGTCCCTCCAACGCGGACCTGAACATGACGTTGGGAATGGCGCTCTTTTTCATGATCTGGTGGGTCATCTGGACCATCAGCGAAGTGGGCGTGGTCGGTTTCCTGAAGGAGAACTTTGCCCCGAAAGGCGGCATGAAAGGCGCCATGTGGTTTGTGCTGCTGCCGCTCTTCCTCTTCACGGGCATCATCGAGATCATCTCCATCATCTTTCGGCCGGTTTCGCTTTCACTCCGGCTTTTCGGCAACATCTACGCGGGAGAAACCCTCCTTCACACCATGTCGGAGCTGGGCTCGGGATGGCCCATACCGTTAAACTGGATCACCAGCGTGCTTTTTCCATTGCCTTTCTACTTTCTTGAGCTTCTGGTCGGAATTCTGCAGGCTTTTGTCTTTGCCCTGCTCTGCGCGGTGTACATCCGGCTCTCCACCACCCATGCGGAGGGGGAAGGAGAAGGCGCGCACGGCCACTGAAAATTTCTCGCCGGGACCATCCGAAGAGAGTGGGCGGCGAGAAGCAAAAAGACACATCCTATGGTAGACATCCTCCATCCTATCTTGGCCGCTGCGGCCGATGCGGCTGCCGCCGGAGCCGGTGCGGCTCCGGGCCTCACCGGTAACCTTGGGGCAACCTTCCCGCTGGCCTTTGCCGGTGCCGGTGCCGGCATTGGCGTCGGTCTGGTTGGCCAAGGGGCGGCGCAGGCCGTCGGACGCAATCCGGGTGCCTTTAATAGCATCCTGGTCATCGCGATCATCGGTATGGCGCTCTCAGAGGCGATCGCGATTTACGCACTGATTATTGCGTTTACGAAGTAATGAACGAACGTTCAGTCTGGCTGCGGGGATGCGACCCCGTGGCCGGGCTGCGTTCATGGTGTGAGAGAAAAGGGGGAGAGTAGCAGAAGATGAATCCGGCTGAGAACATCGCTCGGACCTTTGGGATCTATTGGCCCAACCTCATCGCGCAGGTGATTTTGTTCGTGCTCGTCTATCTGATCCTGCGCAGGTACGCCTTCAAGCCGATCGTGGACATGTTCGAAGAGCGCCGGCGACGCATCGAGGAAGGCCAGTTAAACGCGGAGAAAATCAAGCAGCAGCTGGCGCTGGCGCAGCAGCGTTACGAGGAGATTTTGGCCAAGGCCAGCGCCGAAGCGCAGCGGCTGATGGAGGAGGTCCGCGCGAGCAGCGAAAGGCTGGCGGACCAAAAGCGCCAGGAAGCCATCGCCGAGGCGGAACGGATCAACCAGAAGGCGCAGGAATCGATTCAATTGGAACGTGAACGGGTGATGGCTGAGGTCAAGCATGAGCTTGGCCGTTTGGTCGTGGAGGCCACGGAGAAAGTGACCGGCAAGGTGCTCACCCCGTCCGACCAGCAACGTTTAAACGAGGAAACCGCGCGCCAGTTGGCGACCGCTTAAGCTATGAGAGGCACCCGAGAGGCGCGCCGGCTCTCCCGGCGCTTGCTCCGGCAAAGTTTTTCCGACGGAAAATTAGATAAGCAGAAAGTAACGCAAATGGTGCAAACCGTTATTAACGAGAAGCCACGCCACTACCTTGAGGTCCTGAAGGACTACCAGCGCCTGCTGCGCCTGGAGGTCGAGAAACGCCACGCCGTGATCGAGAGCGCGACTCCGTTAAACCGTTCCCTGGGCGACCAGATCGTCAATGCTTTGCGGGCTCGCTACGGCGATGACGTGACCACCGAGTTCCGGACGAATCCGGAGCTGCTGGGTGGACTCCGCATTAAAATCGGCAACAACGTTCTGGACGGTTCGGTTCGTAACCGGATCAACCGTTTGCAAGAGAAGTTTTAACTTTAAAGGAAAGAGACCAGATCATGAGCGCGTTTCTGGAGGAGTTGGAATCCACCATCGCGGGGCTGCAGACGGAGACGACCCGGACCAACGTCGGGGTGGTGCGTGAGGTCGGGGATGGGGTCGCCAAGATTGAGGGGCTGAGCGATGTCATGCTCAACGAGATGCTTGAGTTCCCGGGGGGCCTGTACGGCCTCGCGTTGAATTTGGAGGAAACGGAAGTCGGCGCCATTCTTCTGGGCGAGTACACCGAGATCACCGAAGGCACGGAGGTGCGGACCACCGGCCGGCTCTTGTCGGTGCCGGTCGGCAAAGGCCTTCTGGGCCGCGTGGTCAACGCGCTGGGACAGCCGATCGACGGCAAGGGCCCGATCCGGACCGACGAGAGTTACCCGGTGGAGAAGATCGCTCCGGGCATCATCAAACGTCAGAGCGTCTCGGTCCCGGTGCAGACGGGGATCATGGCCGTCGACGCGATGATCCCGATCGGGCGCGGCCAGCGCGAATTGATCATCGGCGATCGGGCCACCGGCAAATCGACCGTGGCGCTCGACACGATCATCAGCCAGGCGAAGCTGAACCGCGAAGCCGAAGAGGGACGCAATAAATACCATAAGCCGCTCTACTGCATCTACGTCGCCGTCGGTCAGAAAAACATGTCGGTCGCCCG
>JAFAUY010000093.1 GCA_019243005.1 Verrucomicrobiota bacterium
GCCAGTTCGGTGCCCTGGTTTGCGCCGGCTTAGCCGTCCCGGCGCCCGCCGATATCCCGCATGCCCGCATTTGCAGGTATCTTGCGCGACGGCCGCGCCGCAGCCCCGAACCGAGCCACAGAGTCATCCTGTGAACCGCTGCCCGAACGACGAAACTCGTCCGCCGAGCCGATCATAGCTGGTTTAATCATAGGACGCTCAACCAATTCTGAGCAGTCACGCGGCCATGAAAACGCGTTATTGAATGGTTCGCACCAGCGCGACATTTACCCCGGCGTTCGCCCAGGTTTCTTTCAACCTCGGCGGCGCGAGCCGAAGTTCGATGCTGCTGCTATCACAATCGACCGCATTCGGGATGGCGGGCCGTGTCCTTCGAGGCGCCCTGACCAGTGGCGCTCGGGGCCAGCCTGAGGTTAGGTTGGTTTTTGCTCAGAAACCGAGGAGATCGAAGCGTGGCCGACGCTAAGCTCGCACCAAACCTTCCGCAGTGGATGATTGATCATGCGAACCAATACATCTCAAGCGGCGGCACCGAAGGACACATGTACAAGGTGACTCCGCCGGGTTACTCCGAGATGACGGTTCCGTCGTTGCTGATGACTACCATTGGCCGAAAGTCCGGCAAGAAATTCATCTTTCCGTTGTTCTACGGCGAGGAAGGGAACAGCTATATCATCGTGGCCTCGAAAGGTGGCGCCCCACAGCATCCGGGCTGGTACCAGAATTTGCTTGCCCACCCCGAGGTCGAGGTTCAGGTCGGGACAAAAAAACTGAAGGTCAAAGCGAGAACTACAACTGGCGCGGAGCGTACTCGGCTCTGGGCCAAAGCCGTGAAGTTCTGGCCACCGTACGCCGATTATCAAAAGAAAACCGAACGCGAAATCCCAGTGGTGGTGTTAGATACGATTAAATAGCATTGTCGATCGCCACTAACTGCACGAAGCCGCCGGAATCAGCGTGCCCTGGAGAGCGAAGTTGTCCCAAGACTCGCCTTCCGAGAAGTCACGCTGATTTCAATGCGAACGGATTTGGGAAGATCTCAAGCTGCAGATCTGAATTGACCGACGCGGTGACAGCCCGGTACTTTGGCCGAACTGGAGATCTTCACGTGTCCGAAAAGAACATGGCAACAGTGCGATTTTCGTGGTCACCGACGCTTGTCGCTGTCCGGCGGGAGATCTGTCCTTCGGCTCGATGGGAGCGGGGGACCCGCCGATGGCTCATGTCGACCGAAGACGCAAAGCGGTTTCTGCAGTCTGCTCATCACACGCTCGACTACGCGCGATCCAGCGCCCAGATCGAGGTCGATGGCGTTGGCTGGACAGTCGGATTCATCAGAGGTGCACCGTTCGTCAACTCGCTGGAGAAGGTCCTTCTTTGAGCCAAAAGAACGAACGCGAACGGGTAAAGGCGCGGATCAAGGCGCTCGCGGAGAAAACCGTCTCGAACGGCTGCACCGAAGCCGAGGCGATGGCGGCCGCGGAAATGGTCGGCCGGCTGCTCGAGCGCTATGCGCTGAGCATGGACGAGATCGAGATGCGCGAAGCGCGCTGCGTCCAGGTCACAGTACCGATTGGCGGGCAGCGCCGGCGTCCCATAGACGGGTGTGTTCCGGCGGTCGCCCGGTTCTGCGACTGCAAGGTGTGGCTGGAGAGAGCCGGCAACAACGTCACCGGGTTGATGGGGGATGGTCACCCCGGTCCGGAATCGCGGCAGGCCGCCTACGTGTTCTTCGGGTTTGAGACCGACACCGCCTTGGCCCGCTACCTGTTCACGGTGATCGATCGAGCCATCGGTGTTGAGCTTCTGACATTCCGGCGGGCCAATCCGCGGTTCCGCGGTTCCCTGCTGCGTCGTGCGTCGGGGAGCTTTCAGCACGGCATGGCGGGCCGGATCGCCGAACGGCTGGAGGAAATGCACCGGGCCCGGGAGGCAGCGGTAGGCGAGCGGCGCGCGACCGGCACGGCGCTGATCATTGCCAAGCACCGCATGGTGGAGGACGCGTTTCGGGCGACGGACGTTCGGCTGGTGTCGCCCGGCCGGTTCGGTCCATCCCGGAGCGATCCCGCCTTCCGCCAGGGATGGGCAGCGGGTGACCGGGTCAACCTCCACCGGCCGCTCCAGGGCGAAGCCCAGGGGCTGCTGACCTGAGCACTCGGCGCGACCAGCAGCGGGCCCGGGTCTACGCCTGGGAAAACCGGGTCGTCGCACCGCGCGATCCGACTACGATTTCCTTCGCAGCAGCGCAGCGCATGGTCGATGTCATCTGGGCAGATATGGGTCTGCGCTATCCACCTATAGTGGAGCCGTTGCCGGCACAAGCGACAGCAACGATGGCGACCGCCACGCGGCTTTCGCTACAGCTGGGCGCGCAAACTCCGTCCTGGTGCCTGCTGCATGAACTCGCCCACGCCATGAGTGGAACTTATGACGGGCAATCAGACGGGCATGGGCCGATCTTCATGGGATTGTACGTCCAGCTGCTCGTGCGCTACCTGCGGCTGGAGAAGGCGCAGCTGTTGCGATCCCTGGACAATGCCGGGATCAGCGTTCTCCCGGAGGTCTCGCCGGTCTTCGCGGATGCCTAGCAGGTCATCGCGCGTGTTGGCGTTCACGATTAACCCCCCTCCCCTTCTTTGGGTTTGCTGCACCCGATCTGTTCGGGGTTACGGTGGTCGGCGCTCCGCCGCTGCGAAGGCTGGAACGGCAACGACGCCGGCGCGGTTCCGGCAGCTGAGATGCGCGTTACCGGTTAAACAGCGAACTTGATGCTCCCATTGCTGAA
>JAFAUY010000229.1 GCA_019243005.1 Verrucomicrobiota bacterium
CTGGTCGAACGGTTTGCCCGCGTCGCGATCCCGGATCGCCTGCAGGCCGGCGGGAACGACCTGCTCGAAGGCGTCGACTTCCGCCTTGAAGTTGGGCGATCCTTCCGGCTGGAGGCTGTTCTTAAGCCGGAGGTAAAGCAGCAACCCATTGCGCAACTTGATGATCTCGCGCTGGAACGCGTTGCGGTTTTGGGCGTCAGTCTGTTCAGCCGCTTGCGCCTGCTTTTCAATCTCGTTCAGGAACGGTTTGAAGTCGTCAAAGGAAAAAAGGTTGAAGCCAAACAGCTTGCCTTGCCGGTCGCTGCCGCCGAGCAGATCGAGCAACTCGGGATTGGCAATCTCGAAAACCTTGGCCTGGTCGGCTTCTTCCGGACGCATCATCACGTTTACCAGCCACTCAACCGGCGGCACGGCCTTGTGCGGGACCGCTTCGTAGGCGCCGTGATGGTTCATCAGCGACAATGAAATGCGCGCCAGGCTGTCCATCGGCATCACCCGGCCGCCGACCAGTACCGGCAACCTGCCGAACTCGACAAAGTTGAAACCTTGCGGAGCCGGCTTTTCCGGCATCATTTTACCGGCCAGCCAACCCACGACGAGCAATCCAAACACCCAGGGGGCAACCTTTTTGATCATGATGCTCCCCGCATTTTACGCGCAAACCGGAAAAGGTGCATACCGAACTGCAGCAACAGGCCGGCCACCAGGAGGCCGCAGGAAATGTAGGGCACCAGCCGGCCCGGGTTCTGCACCACTTGCAGGATCGTGGTGTGGTCGTTGTTATCGTAACCCGCCTGGAAGAAGGTCAGACCGGCATAACGCAACGGATGGTTCATGTAGATGGACAATTCACGGTCTTCCCTGCGGGTCGGGTCAACCAGCCGGACCTGGCTGGAAAAATTCTTCGCGATGTCGGTCCCGGCATACCGGTCGTGCCGGAACTTGAGCAGCTGCAGCGAAAACGGGCGGTAATAACGTTGGGGCTGCAGAACGATCTGGAACGGCCTACCGTCAACCTGGAAATTGACCGGTTGCGGAAACCCGGTGGAAACGCTCCACGAACCGACCGGCTGATCTTTGTCGAGCAGCATCACGGCGGCGGTGGCGACGTTGCGTTCGTCCTGCTTGTAGGTCCTGGGAATTTGCACCGCGACCGCCATGGGACCCAGCGTAAGGTGCGGATAAGCCGGCGACGGTAACCGGCCGGGATTAACCAGCACGGAATTGGGATAAAAATCGTTCACCACCACTTTGAAATTCGTGCCGGGCACCTGGAGGGTCCGGCCTTTCCGGAGCTCGGAATCGGGAATTGAAATGATGCGGTCACGGTCCGGCTGCGATTTATCGGTAATGGCGAGTTCGTCGAAGTACGGGCTTTCGGAGAAATTCTTGCGTTCGCCTTCATCCAGCCGCATCTGGCTTTCTATCTGAAAGATGCTGGTGACGAGTTGCCCGACAAGCATCAGGATCAGACCGGCGTGCAGCACGATGATGCCGAGCTTATTCCAACTTAACTTAAATCGGGCCACGTGCGCGGCGATCAGGTTCAGGAGCAGCACGCCGCCCACCACGTACCCGCCCGGAAACCAGGGCACGGCAAACCGGGTGCCGGGGATGGGCATAAACAGGGCGAAACTCTTGAAATAACGGTTCTGGGCCTCGTAGATGCCGATATGCACCTGGTCGAGCGTGCCCACGAAGACCAGGACCATCGCGCACACCAGGCAGACGATCGTCAGCTTCAGCGACGCCAGGGGACGGAAAATGGTTTTAAGACGGATCATTGCTCGTTGCTGGACTTGGGACGGCCCGGCGCACCCGGTCCCTGTTCACCTTCGGATTGTGCCTGGGAAAATTCGAAGGATCGCACAAATTGGTTAAAAGTCTCCTTCTGCATTTCGACGAATGCGGGCGGACCCGTCATCTTCACAAACCAGGTTCGGTCCGGGGTCTCCAAAACCGCGCCGAGAATCCGGGACGGTTTGGCGCTTTGCGGCGGAGAGGCGTAGTCGACGAGAATACCCTCGACCTGGCCGGCGGCAACCGGTTGGGTCGCCTGCCGAAGTTCATCATCGGAGGCCGGCGGCAGCTCGACCTGCCCGCGCCACCGATTCAAATTGGACGCCAGGCCGCCGGCCGTCCCGGGAAAAGAGACCACGGATACATCGGCACTCGCGCCGTCCGGTCCCGGCACCCGGAAACTCCCCTGCCGCATTTCGCTCAACGGCTGTTCCTGCCAGTTTGCCGGCCTGATCCACTTGACCCCGGCGGCCGGCGCCGGCGGAACCAGACCGGCGGCCGTGAGCTCGGTTTGGCTGCCCGGCGACTTCGGGACTTCGTAGACTTGAATCGTGCGCCGCTGGCAACCCACCGCCGCCGGTATCAGGAGGAGAACGAGCGCCGCCCGCCATAGCCGCGCCCGTGCATGTCGTATTAACTTCCAGACGGTAACCACAGGCAAAAGAACAATATTTATAAACAAAAACTGTAAATGCAAACGGTTCGGCCAGACACTTGGTCAGGCAGCGCCTTGGCCGGCCCGCGATTTCAGCTCAAAACGTCGCTTTAACTCCTCGAAATGGGTCGAAGGATACCACTGGTACAGCATAAAATACACGAGCACGCCCGTGATTGAAACGTAAAGCCAGATGGGCAGGGTGAACCGGCCCATCTTCCGGTGCCGGTCGAACCGGGCCCGCAAGGCGGGAATCACGGTCAGGATGACCAGCGGCAGGATCGTAAATGCCAGCAGCAGGTGCGTCGCGAGCAACAGGTAATAAAACAGCCGGATCCAACCGGGTTGGGTGAATCGGACTGAGCCCTCGCCCACCGCTGCCACCATCCCGAAGTGGTAGCAAAGATAGCACGTCAGAAATGCCGTCGAACAAACCAGGGCGGTGACCATGCTGGTGATGTGGAGCCGTTTACGGTCCCGCAGGATGGCCCACCAACCGAGCGCGACAAAGCCGGTGCTCAGCCCGTTGAGCGTAGCGTTCAGAGGCGGCAGGTCAAAAATGTTCATGGGGAACGCATGGTGGGCAAACGGTATGATCTCGAAACCTTATTCAGCGCGTTTTTCGAAAATTGCAAGGTGGACGCTAGAAGGTGTGGGGGAGTCGAGGGCGGTGAACTTCATGAGACTGGATCTTCCACACACCTTCTCGGCGGTTGGCTTTTCAGCAATCTTCGTTAGGATCTCAACGTGGCATCTGAGAGCCTGAAGGTTTTGATCATCAACAGCGGCAGTTCGTCGCTGAAGTTCTCGTTCCTGGAAGCCGGCGCGGGCACGGTGCTGGCGGCCGGCATCGCCGAACGCCTCAATACGGATGAGGCTGCTTTCAAAATCACGGCGCCGGCAGACAGCCGGCGAGAAGAGTGCATCCCGCGCGGGGGTCACCGCAAGGCGGTCCAAATGGCCGTCGGGTTCCTGACCCAGGACATCAAGTTCAACGTGGATGCCATCGGCCATCGCGTGGTGCACGGGGGCGAGTGGTTCCGCTCCGCCGTCCGGATCGACCAGGACGTCCTTGACAAAATCGACGCGCTGTCCTCCCTGGCGCCCCTGCACAATCCTCACAGCGCCGAAGGCATCAGGCTTACCCTGGAGTTTTACCCCGGGCGTCCTCAGGTCGCGGTCTTCGATACCGCGTTTCACCACACGCTTCCGTCCGAGGTGTTTTACTACGCCATCCCGTACGAATTTTATGAAAAGTACCGAATCCGGCGGTACGGTTTTCACGGCACCAGCTACCAGTTTATTACTCAGGAAATCGCGCGCCGGTTGAACCGGCCGGCGAAGGAACTGCAGTTCGTCGCTGCCCACCTCGGCAACGGGTGCAGCGCGACGGCGGTCCGGAACGGTGAAAGCGTTGATACCACGATGGGATTGACTCCTTTGGAAGGTTTGGTCATGGGGACGCGCAGCGGTGACGTTGACCCTACCCTGCACCAGACGCTGCAACGCTTGACTGGCGCCCGACTCGCGGAGATCACGGATTGGCTGACGAAGAAAAGCGGCCTGCTGGGCCTCTCCGGCGTGACCCACGACATGCGCGGCATCCTTGAAGCGATGGAACGGAACAACCTGCGGGCCAAACTGGCTTTCGACGTCTTTTGCTTTCGCCTCGCCCGTGCCCTCATGGCACTCACGGCGTCACTCGATCGCGTCGACGCCCTGGTTTTTACGGGTGGCATCGGTGAAAACAGCGTCCCGGTGCGCGCAGACGTCCTCGGCCGCCTCAAAATCCTCGGCTGCCAAGTGGATCCTGCGCTCAACGCCGAACACGGCAAGTCTTCCGGCGGCCGGATTACCCGGGCGGGTGTACCGGCCTACGTGATCCCGACCAACGAAGAACTGATGATCACCCGTGAAGTCGCCAGAGTGCTCGGGAAGGATCAGGAAACCGGTTGACTAACCGGGCCCGCGGCCGGCAAGGCTTCACGGATTCGGAGAAAGAAAAATGAAACAAACGTTTTTTCTGGTGCCGGTCGGGCGTTCGCTCGGCCTGACCACGGTTGCGTTGGGAACACTGCAAGCGCTGGATCGTCGCGGCGTGAAGGTCGGGTTCTTCAAACCGTTTAACCAACGCGCTACCGACCAGGAAGACCGTTCGGTCCATTTCGTCCGGGCTATCACGCAGTTGCGGCCGGCGGAACCGATCTCCTTCGGACAGGCGATGCGGCTGATTTCGGAAGGCCGGTTGGACGAACTGCTCGGGGATGTGATCGCCCGCTTTGAAGAGTCAACCGCCCAAAGCGAGCTGGTCATCGTGGAGGGGTTATCACCGACCGGAAGCGAAGGCGAGGTTTCGGCCCTGAACCAGGCCCTGGTGACCGCGCTCGGTGCCCGGCTCCTGATCGTAACGTCGGCCCAGGGTAAAGACTTCGGGCAGATCGATGAGGCCATCGAGTACAGCGCCAAGGCTTACGGGGGTCTGGACCGGCTGGCAGGCGTGATTATTAACCGCTGTCCCTCGACCGACTTTGCCAAAACCTATTGCCTAACCAGCCGTGTGGTCGGTCGCCGGGCCGAACTGCTCGCCGCCATTCCCAACAATGACACCCTGCTGCTGCCACGGACCATCGACGTCCAGCGCCACCTACAAGCGGAGGTGCTGCACGCCGGCGAGATGGCGTCGCGCCGGGTAAAATCGATGTCGCTGCTGGCCCGCACGGTGCCTAACCTTCTGCACACCTTGACGCCCGGTTCCATGCTCGTGACTCCGGCCGACCGCACCGACATCGTTCTGGCCGTCGCCATGGGCGCACTGAATCGGGTGCCGCTGGCCGGCTTGGTCCTGACCGGCGACACCGAAATCGATAAACGGATCATCAACTTCTGCCAGCCGGCTTTCGATACCGGGCTGCCGCTGTTGCGGGTCACGACCAACAGCTACACGACCGCCACTGCCCTCTACGAACTCAGCCCTGAAGTACCGGCCGACGACCTCGAACGTATCCGGCAAGCCATGGATTACGTCGCTCAGGCCGTAGACGTCGACTGGTTTATCTCCCAAAGCCAGAAACCGCTGGAGATCCGGTTATCGCCGGCGGCGTTCCTGCACCGGTTGACCGAACAAGCCCGCGCCGCCCGGAAACGAATCGTTCTGCCCGAGGGCAATGAGCCGCGAACGATCAAAGCGGCCGCCGTCTGCACCCGGCGCGGCATTGCCCGTTGCCTCCTCCTGGCCAACCCGGCGGAAGTGCAAGCGGCCGCCAAAAGCCAGGACATTGCCCTGCCGGCCGACTTGGAGATCATCGAACCGGGCACGATCCGGGGTAGCTACGTGACGGCATTGTTCGAGGCGCGCCGGAACAAAGGCCTTTCGCGCGAGATGGCCGAAAGCCAGTTGGAAGACAATGTGGTGCTCGGAACGATGATGCTTTACCTCGGGGAAGTCGATGGCCTGGTCTCCGGGGCGGTGCATTCGACGGCCAATACCATCCGGCCGGCGTTGCAGGTCATCAAAACCAAGCCGGGCGCGAAAACCGTGTCGTCGGTCTTTTTCATGTGTCTGCCCGAACAAGTGCTCGTTTACGGCGATTGCGCGGTCGTGCCCGACCCGGACGTGGAGACGCTGGCCGACATCGCCATCCAGAGCGCTGACTCCGCCGCGGCCTTCGGCATCGAACCGCGCGTGGCCATGATCAGCTACTCGACCGGCACTTCCGGCTCCGGCGTGGACGTCGAAAAGGTGCGCGCGGCAACCGAACTGGCCAAAAAGTTGCGTCCCGACCTATTGCTCGACGGTCCCCTCCAGTACGATGCCGCGTTCATCCCGGAAGTGGCTCGCAGCAAAGCGCCCAACAGCCCGGTAGCCGGACGCGCCACCGTCTTCATTTTTCCCGACCTGAACACCGGCAACACCACCTACAAAGCCGTCCAGCGCAGCGCCAACGTCGTGAGCATCGGGCCGATGCTGCAGGGCTTGCGCCGGCCAGTAAACGATTTGTCTCGGGGTGCCCTGGTCGACGACATCGTCTACACCATCGCCCTGACCGCCATCCAGGCGACCCAGGGCTAGAAAAATGCCACGAGCCGACGCATGCCAAAAGCGCCACGAACAGGGAACCTTCATTTGTGGCATTTTTTCATTTGTGGCATTTGTGGCATTGTAAACTGCGCAGATGACTGAACTGGTTGCCGTTGAAAACGTCGTACGTGGCGCCGCCGAGCGGCACCACGAACTTGCGGGACAAATCGACACGTTGGGAAAAGGCGTGTTTTTGCGGCTTTGCGAGTACGCGGTGCAGGATCCTGAACCCAACGCCTCGCACGTTGATCAGCCTGATTTTGGCCAGCACCTCGCCGGTTCACAAGCCGTGGTGAGGACCGTTCTTGAGGTTGCCATTCTCGCCCGAGTCGCTCTCGAAATCGCCAAAACCTCCTTGGCGGACCCGGCGAGGCTCGCCGGGCAGCTTAAACTCGAACGCGAAAGACGAGCCTTGACTCATGTGACCGATGATCACGTGAACGCCATCGCGGCCGCCGCCGCCGTCGAACCGCGCGGCTCCGATCGCCGGCTCAGCCCCTGAGTTCCCCTTCCCGCCTTCCCCTCGTCCTTAGCTTCGTCATCGGTTACGGAAACCCAAGCTGCGGAGATTCACCATGCGCTCGGCGGTTTCCGGTGTGACGAAACTCGGCCCGGTGAGAATCAAGTTATTCTGCAGGATGCACCCGTATTTGGCGTAGGTCGCTAAAACGACGACCGCAAGATAGCCCTGGAGCCACTGCTGTTGATCGACGGCGAAGGCGATCCGCCGCTTCAGCAGCGCTTGCACGATGGCCGGTGAAATATCAAAGGTGCAAAGCTTAACCTTTGCGAGCCGGCCGAGCTCATCGAGCGCTTCGAGCGCGGCTTCGGCCGTAACCGGACCGAGAGCCAGGATTCCATTGACCTCGTCGTGGGCTTGCAGATAGGTGGCGACCGCAGCCTGGCACTCGCCGAAATCCGGTGTTACCGGCAGCACCTCGACGTGGTGGAATGGACCCTCGAAACCGTCCCGAAAACCGCGGATGCGATGTTCAAAGGAGATATTGCCGGCTTCATGGTTGAGAACGATGGCTTTCTTAACCCCCATTGCCTTCAGCCGTTCGCCGGCTTGTTTGCCGGCGGTTTGCTCCGCTTGCCCGATGTACATGAGACAGCCGAGCTTGCTGAACACGTCCCGGCCTGCATTGATGGCAAGAACCGGGATTTTGGCTGCTTCCGCCGCCCGAATCGAGTCGCCCAAAGCGTCAGCGTCTGGAATCGAGACGACCAGACCATCCGGTTTGGACGCCACCGCAGCATTGATCAGTTGCGCCATGCCGGCCGGATCGAAATTTCCAGGGCTGCGGTAGTCGACGTCGCTGCCGGTCTCCGTGGCGGCCACTTCCAGGCCGTTGCGAACGACCAGCCAGAATGGATCGGACGCCTGGCCGTGGGTGACAACGACGATCCGCGGTCTGCTCTGGGCAAAACCGGACAAGGTCAACAGTAAGCTCGTCAGGTACACGAGCCAGTGCGCGAATCGTGATCCGGTCATAAATTTCTTTTGGCGCCGGTAAGGTTAATTCACACCAGACGGCGAAATTCCGGCCCGATGGCAGGTGGTTCTTCTGTTAGCGATACATCCAAAACGAAGCTGACCCTGGCCCGCAGCGGCTTAGGAGGGGGCCTGCCCGGTCGAGCCGCGCACGATCAGTTCTGGCGGCAGCATGATCCGGCGGCTAACTCCATGCTGGCTGCCGCGGATGCGCTCCAGAAGATAGGTGGCTGCCAACGCGCCGAGTTCCTGAATCGGCTGGCCGATTGAGGTCAACGCCGGTAGAACGTAGCGCCCCAGTTCGACCCCATCAAAGCCGATGATGGATAAGGCGCCCGGAACTGAAATCCTGCACCGGTAAGCGTAGCGCAAGGCCCCGATGGCCAGGAGGTCGGTCAGGGCAAAAATCGCTGTTAGCCCGGGGCTTTGCTTCAACAAACATTCAGTCGCGGTGTACCCGCTTTCCAGGGTCAGATCTACGGCCTCCGCTGTCCAGTGCGAGCGCGGCTCGATCCGCGCCTCCTGTAAGGCGCGACGGTAGCCGGCCACCCGCGGAGGCACGACGCTGATCCTGGAAGGTGCGGCGATGCAGCCGATGTAGCGGTGGCCAAGCTCCAAAAGGTATCGCGTGGCCTCGTAGCCGGCACGCTCATGATCAACCGTTACGGCGTCAGCCTCGAGGTCAGGGGGAATCCGGTCGACGAACACCACCGGCACCGAGGCGTTTCGCAATTGCTGCGCAAGCGCCGTAAAGTCGCCCACTGCGGAGATCAGGAGTCCGTCCACCCGTTTTTGTAACAAGCTGCGAATGTGGGTTTCCTGCCGCGCCGAATCCTCGTAGGAATTGCATAAAAGGAGGGAGATCTGGTTTTGAAAACAAACCTCCTC
>JAFAUY010000330.1 GCA_019243005.1 Verrucomicrobiota bacterium
GAGCAAACCTGGCCCGGCCCGATGGGCACGCATGCGGGGCCGGCGAAATGGGGACGGAAATGCGTCTGACGCTTTACAGCGGGCGCCGTTGAGGGCATCAGGAGAAATCCTGACGCGAATGCGCAGGGAATAAAGCGATGCTGACGAGCGTACCAGTCACTTGCACGGAAAAGCCGGCCGGCTGCCCCGGTGACGTTATTCGACCCGTGCCGGCGGCCAACTTGTGTGGGCGTTGATGGCTCATTTTGCCTGGTCAAATTGGACTCCTCAGGAACTGGCTACCCTCTGTTTCGTCCGCCAAGGCGATCGGGTTCTGATGATCCGCAAAAAACGCGGGCTGGGTGCCGGAAAGATCAACGGGGTAGGGGGCAAGCTTGAACCGGGAGAAACCGAACGGGCCGGCATCCAGCGCGAGGCATGGGAAGAACTCGGGATTACCCTGATTGATCCCGAGCCCCGGGCCCGGCTGCATTTCCAGTTCCGGGACGGCTACAGCCTGCGCTGCACGGTGTACGTGGCAACCCGGTTCGAGGGCGAACCCCGGTCGACCCTCGAGGCGGATCCGCTCTGGTTCGATATCCACAACCTGCCTTTTGGGGAGATGTGGGAAGATGATCAGCTCTGGCTTGCGCGGCTCCTCGACGGCCAACGGTTCCAAGGCTATTTCCTCTTCGACGGCGAGCGGATGTTAAGTTATCTGCTCGAGTGGGATGAGGGCGCCAGGGAACCTTGAGAACCTTCAAGGTGAAGTCAGGATGACGTTTTCACCATCCCGTCTATGGTTGCCAGGATGAGCCAGCCCTCTTTCCTGAGCCGCGTGCTCAAGTTTATCCGGTTTTCGCACACCGTCTTCGCGCTGCCTTTTGCCCTCGGCTCCATGCTGGTCGCGGCGCATGGCCTTCCAAACCTGCGCACGATCCTGCTGATTTTGCTGGCCATGGTCTTTGCGCGTACGGCGGCGATGGCGTTCAACCGCGTCGCGGATTGGGAGATCGACAAGGCCAATCCAAGGACGGCGGAACGCCACCGGCTGGTGAGCAAACCGGTGGCGATCGGCTTGGTGATCGCGCCGGCCGCGGCCTTCGTGTTCACTTGCTGGTTCATCAATCGGGTTTGCTTCGCTTTATCGCCGGTCGCCCTGGGCATCGTTTTCTTCTATTCACTGACCAAACGCTTTACGTCGTTCACCCAATTCTTTATCGGCCTGGCCCTGGCCGTAGCCCCGGTGGGCGCCTGGCTGGCCGTACACGGGCAGCTCGGGTGGCCGCCCGTTTTCCTGGCCGCCGGCGTGCTCTGCTGGGTCGCCGGTTTCGACCTGATTTACGCCATTCAGGATTACGACTTCGACCGCAAACGGGGGCTCGGCTCGATGGTGGTCCGCTACGGCGTGCCGCAAAGCCTGCGGCTCGCGCAAATCATGCACGCCGCCCTCTTTCTTTGCCTGGTTGCTTTTGGGGTCAGCGCACGCCTCGGGCCCATTTACCACGCGAGCCTGGTGCTGGTGCTCGGGGCCCTGTTTTACGAGCACCGCGCCGCGGCCCGGCTGGACGTCGCCGGGATCAACCGGGCGTTTTTCCAAAGCAACGCTTTTGTCAGCCTGGTATTCGTTCTGGCCACCGCCCTTGATGTGATGAGTAACGCGTAACGGGTAACGCGAAACGAGTCCAGAGGCCGCCGTCGCTCCGTGCGCTGTGTCCCAACCGGGTTCAGAGCAAGGAAGGCACCATCGTTCGCAACGTTTGCAAACCCGCTACCCGTTACCCTATCCATCATCGCATCTTGATGGTTGGATATTTTCAGCGGTTGCACTCGTTTGGCGCGGATGGTAACCTCTGGCCCTCACCATGGCTGTTCATCTGAAACGAGCGGATTCCTTCGATATCGAGCACGCGCTGCAGCAACGCATCCTGATCCTGGACGGTGCCATGGGCACGATGCTTCAGCGGTTCAAGCTGCGCGAGGAGGATTACCGCGGGACCCGCCTGGCGGCGCACCCGTACCCGTTGAAGAACAACAACGATGTGCTCTGCCTTACCCGGCCGGAACTTATCCGCCAGGTGCACGATGCCTACCTTGCGGCCGGTGCCGACCTCATCGAGACGAACACTTTCAACGCCACCGTCATTTCGCAGGCGGACTTTGGCCTTGAATCCTTGGTCCCGGAGATAAACCGGGCGGCCGCGCAGATCGCCAAGGAAGCGGTGACGGCGGCGATGGCGGCCGACCCGAGCCGGCGCCGGTACGTGGCGGGGTCGGTCGGACCGTTGAATCGGACCCTTTCGATTTCGCGGGATGTTAATGATCCGGGCAAACGCGATGTGACCTGGCCGCAGGTCAAGGACGCGTACCGCCAGCAGGTGCAATCCCTTCTGGAAGGCGGGGCGGATTTGCTCCTGGTGGAGACCACTTTTGACACGCTGAATCTGAAAGCGGCCTTATTCGCCGTGGAAGAAGTTTTCGAAACGCTGGGGTGGCGGGTACCGGTCATGGCGTCCGGAACGATCACCGACGCAAGCGGCCGCACCTTGACCGGCCAAACCACCGAAGCGTTTTGGATCTCGATTTCGCATGCCCCACTCCTGAGCGTCGGGCTGAACTGCGCGTTGGGACCCAAAGAACTCCGCCCGTACATCGAAGAACTCGCGCGCATCGCTCCGATCTACGTTTCCTGTTACCCGAATGCCGGGTTGCCTGATCCTTTGTCGCTCACCGGGTTCCCGGAAACGCCGGAGTCGCTGGCGCCCCAGTTGCGGGACTGGGCCGAGCGCGGCTGGTTGAACATCGTCGGGGGATGCTGCGGCACGACGCCGGCCCACATTGAGGCACTGGCTGAGGCCGTTAAGGGTATTGCGCCGCGGCCGTTGCCTTGTCTGCCGGTCAAGGCCCAACTCAGCGGGCTGGAGCCGTACACGGTCAGCGACAGCTTTACGGTGATCGGTGAACGGACCAACATCACCGGGTCACCCAGGTTTTCGAAATTGATCCTGGCCGGGGATTTTGATGGGGCGCTCGCCGTGGCGCGCCAGCAGGTGGAAGGCGGTGCAAACATCCTGGACGTCAACATGGACGAGGGAATGATCGATTCCCGGGCCGCCATGGTGAAGTTTCTTAACCTGGTCGCGTCCGAGCCTGACATCGCCCGGATTCCGATCATGATCGACAGCTCACGCTGGAACGTGCTGGAGGCCGGGCTGCAGTGCATTCAGGGCAAGGGCCTCGTTAACTCGATCAGCCTCAAGGAAGGTGAGGCGAAGTTTAAAGAGCAGGCGGGCCTGATCCGCCGCTATAGTGCGGCGGCGGTGGTGATGGCGTTTGATGAAGCCGGCCAGGCCGACACGTACGAGCGTAAAATCGAGATTTGTGCCCGCGCCTACCGGATCCTTACGGAAGAGGTTGGCTTTCCGCCGCAGGACATTGTTTTTGACCCGAACATCCTGACGGTGTCGACGGGCATAGAGGAACATAACGGTTAT
>JAFAUY010000349.1 GCA_019243005.1 Verrucomicrobiota bacterium
AGGTCCAACTCGTCCACCCAGCGCTCGACGGAATCCTGTTCGACCGGCCCCACGACGGCCATCCCCAGCCGTTCCGGCACAAAGCAGGTCTGGGCGACTGCCTGAATCATTTCCGGTGTGACCTGTTTGAACCTGGCATGGACGTCATCGGGATCGACCACTTCTCCGTAAGCGATGATCGACTCTCCCATCCACATGATCTGGTTGGTTGTGCTCTCCAGGCCGAGTTCATTCTGGCCGATCGTGTATTCCTGAGCTTGCCGGAGTTCTTTCCTGGTCGGGGGACGCCCGCAGAGTTTTCCCAGCTCCCGTGCGATCGCGCGCAGCGCGCTCCGCAACTTGCCGGGCTCAAGCCCGACGCAAATGCTGACCAGCCCGGAATCTTCCAGGAGCAAGGTCCCGCTCTGGATGGAGTAGCAAAAGGCGTAGCGCTCGCGCAGCTGTTGGAACAGCCTGGAACTCATGTTCTCGCCAAGGATCACGCTCAGTAACTTGAGGGCATGCCGGCGCTCATCGGTCCGGCTGATGGCGTGATAACCGATGGCCAGGTGCGTCTGCTCGGTGTCCTGGCGGGATATCAGTATACGCCGGGGCCGTTTACCCGGGTGCCACCGGTGCGGGTCCGGCAACCGGCCGTGCGGTAGAGCCTCCAGGCGGCCGCCAAACTCGGCCAGGGCCTGCCGGTGCGAGCAGTTTCCGGCAACCGTGATGACGGTCGTGAGGCCGTTATAATTCTGGCTGACGTAATCGAGCAGCTCGGGCCGCCTGATCCGGGCGATCGTCTCCTCGGTACCGGTCAAGGGCCGTCCAAGGGAGTGCTCCGGCCACATCACTTCCGAGAGCAACTCGTGCGAATACTGCGCCGGCTGATCTTTGTACATGAGGATCTCTTCGCGGATGACGTCGCGTTCGCGATTGATCTCGTGTTCGGCGAACACCGACTCCAGGTACATGTCACACAACACATCGGCGAGCACCGGCAAGTGCTGGGCACTCGCTTTCGCATAAAAGCAGGTGTGATCCTCGGTGGTAAACGCGTTGATGAAGCCGCCCAGGCCTTCCACGTGCTCGGTAATCTGGCGGGCGGTGCGGCGTTTTGTCCCTTTGAACAGCAGGTGCTCCAGAAAATGCGAGATGCCGCAACACCGCTCGGACTCGTGACGTCCGCCCACGCCGACCCAAATGCCGATGCTTACACTCTTCATTTGCGGCATTTCCCGCGTGGCCACGCGGACGCCGTTGTTGAGGGTGGTGGTCTGGTACTGCATCATCAGGCAAAAGTCACCTTCACGAATAATGGTTTTCTCGAGCGCTTCGAATCGCATTTTGAACCGGTCTCAGCAAACCTTCCGCCACGGCGAGGTCACGTGGGAAAGTAATTTTCAGGTTCCAGTCCGGATTTTCCAATAACCTGACCGGGTACCCCAGGGCTTGCACGGCGGACACTTCATCGGTCACGGCTTCACCTCGCGCCAGCACGGCTTGGTAGGCAGCCAGGAGCCAGTCTTTCCGGAAAACCTGGGGCGTTTGCATGGCCCACAAATCCTGCCGGTTCACGCTGCCGGTCACGACGTTTCCTTTGCCGGCTCGTTTCAACGTTTCGACGACCGGCACGGCCAACGCCACGGCGCCGGCATCCGCGGCCGCCGCAATCGCGAAACCGATCGTGTCGGAACTTACCAGAGGACGGGCCGCGTCATGGACGGCGACGAGATCCGCGGCGTCCTGAATCGCTTGTAGCCCCGCCCAAACCGAAAGGTGCCGTTCGCTGCCGCCGTCGACGATCTGGCGCAGCTTGGCGTAGGCGCCGGCGCGTTCGATCGCGGCGCGAACGTGGTCACGCCTTTCCGGGTGCAGAACGAGCACGATTTCCGAGATCGCCGGGCATTGTTCGAAGCGGTCCAACGAATGCATAAGCACCGGCCGGCCCGCCAATTCCACCAATAGTTTGTCAAATCCCATCCGCTGGCTCCGGCCGGCGGCCACGAGGATGGCGCTTACAAAAGGCATCAGCTCAAATGCTTCTGTACGACCTGGCTCAGGGTTTTTCCCTCCACCCGACCGGCGGCGCGTTCGGTGGCCAGTTTCATCACCTGACCCATTTGGGCCTTCGACGTGGCCCCTGTCTCCCCGATTACCGCTCGGACGAGTTCGTCAATTTCGGCCGCAGAGAGCGGTTTTGGCAAGTATTCTGACAAGTAAACGATCTCCTGCTGTTCCTTTTGCGCCAGCTCCGGTCGTCCACCCTGGTCGAAACTGGCGATGGCATCCTGGCGTTGCTTCACCTGTTTTCGAATCACCGCGACCGCCTCCGCATCAGCTAATTTGCCCCCCGCGCCATACTTTTCGATGGCGGCATTCATGAGCGCCGCCTTCGCCATGCGTAACACGGAGAGCCAGCCGGCATCCCGGGCGCGCATCGCCTCCTTGAGGTCGTGGTCGACTTGCTCCTGGATCGTCATGGGGACGAGTGTAGCCTCGCCGAAGGGCCTTTCGCAAACGCTACCAGTGCGGATTGCATCCGTGCAACCGTCAGCAGGGTCGGTGCCGCGCCCGGATCGGTTCTCCCCGGCAAACGAAAAAGATGCAGCCCTCCGCCGTCCAGGCGTATCCGCCGGATGCCGGTTTCAACAAACCGACGGCATCCGGCGGATACGCCTGGACGACAAGGACGCACCACCATAGAATGCGCCCACTTTCTGCATTTCTACTCCCTATTCCCGATATGCGCCAGGTCCTGTGGTTTTGCGCTGCACTGCTTCTGTTTACCGGGCTGCCTGCGCTCCCGGCAAGTTCTCTTCCCTTCCGAACCGTCTTCCAAGGTGAACCCATCTTTAACACGCTCGTGGCGCAAGCCGAGCGGGAAAACTGGCGCGCGTTGCCGTTGGGAGAACGGACGGCGGCAGTCGGGAAAGCTCTCCTGGGCCGGCCGTACCGCAACTTTACCCTGGAAATCGACAACTACATCGAAGCGCCTTCGGTCAACCTCTACGGAGTCGACTGCTGGACGTTTTTCGAAATCTCGCTCGGATTCGCCCGGATGCTGGCCGTCAAAAACCCGCCTTACAACCCGCAGGATCTCCTGGCCATGATCGAACTTGACCGTTACCGGGGCGGCCATTGCAACGGCATGTACACGTCACGCCTGCATCACCTGGAGGACTGGATGGCCGACAATCAGCGCCGCGGCCTGGTTACCAACCTTACCCGGCGTCTCGGAGGCGTACCGATGCGCGGTCACTACGAAAACGAGATGAGTGCGACCTGGCGAAGCTCGCGTTACCTTCGTCACAACGTGGCCCTGGTTCCCGAAATTCGCCGCATCGAGGCCAACATTTCGGCGCGAACGATCTACCACATCCCCAAGAATCGCGTGGCGGCCATTGAACCGGCTTTGCGCGACGGCGACGTGATCTGCATCAGCAGCACTTATCGCTCCGGTTTTACCGAACACGTCGGCCTGGCTTACCGCGATGAGCGCGGGGTGTTGCGCTTCATGCACGCCTCGAAAGACGCGCACCAGGTCATCATCGATGTACCCCTGCACCAGTACCTGTACCGCTACCGGAAGTTCGCCGGCATCATGGTGGCCCGGCCCCGGGAGGTGTCCGGTTCGGTGCACGTGGCCATGCTCGGTGAACGCGCGGGCGACCAAAACCCTGCCCTCGCCGGTGAATGAATCAATTGAAAATTGATGAAAAGTGAAAATTGATGAAAAGTGAATGAACCCGCCGGCTTCGGGTGACCAGCCGTCCCGGCGTGGTCGCGGTGCGCCTGGTAACCCGGCGAACCGCTTTGAACGATTTCACTACGCGACGGACGAGTTTTGCGAACCGGCCGACACTTCCTCCCCCCTGCCCACGCGCCTTTACCCCGACGACACGCAGTCGATCATCGCGTATAACGAGAGTCCGGATGTCGGCTTTGCCGCGAGCGTAAATCCATATCGGGGGTGCGAACACGGCTGCATTTACTGTTATGCCCGGCCAACCCACGAATTCCTCGGGTGCTCGGCCGGGCTGGATTTCGAGACCAAGCTTTTCGTCAAGTACCGGGCCGCGGAATTGCTGGCCCGGGAATTGAATGCGCCCGGCTGGCGGCCGCAGACGCTTACCCTGAGCGGGGTCACCGATTGCTATCAGCCGGTCGAAGGGAAGCTGAAAATCACGCGCGCCTGCCTCGAGGTGCTGGCGGAATTTCGTAACCCGGTCTTTATCGTGACGAAAAGCCGGCTGGTAACCAGGGACGCCGATCTTCTGACGGAACTTGCCGGCTTCGGGGCCGCCGGCGTTTCGCTCTCAATCACCACGCTCGACGCCGCGCTCGCCCGAGCCATGGAACCACGCGCCTCGTTGCCTGAGGCGCGCCTGGAAGCGGTTGCGCGCCTCAGGGCGGCCGGCGTGCCGGCAGGCGTCAACTTCGCCCCGGTGATTCCCGGCCTGAACGATCATGAAGCGGCGGCCGTGCTCGGCGCCGCGGCCCAGGCCGGCGCGCAGTTTGCCGGTATGACGATGGTGCGGCTGCCGCTGGCGGTAGCCCCTCTGTTCACGGAATGGCTCGAACGGCATTACCCCGACCGGAAAGAAAAAATCCTGAGCCGGATCCGGTCAATGCGCGACGGGAAACTTAACTCGACCCGGTTTGGTGACCGGATGCAAGGCCGTGGGCCCCTGGCGGAACAAATCCGGCAGATGTTCAACGTCAGCTGCCGGCGGGCCGGCCTGACGCACATTTATCCGGACCTCAGCACCGCCGCTTTCCGGCGCACCGGTCACGGCCAACTCGAGCTCTGGTAGACAGAATATCCGCAGAACACGCCGCGCGCGGTCTTCTCGCAGGGCACGATGTGGGGTATGCGGCGGATAATCGTCCTCTCGGTGAATCCGCCGTGTGACCGTGTGACCTTAATCTGTGTAATCTGGATGATCCGTAGGATCTGTGGATGTTTTCTGACTCCTTGCGTTTCGGCGGAACCTGCGGAGAGTGCTCGGCGCATGTCAGACAACGCGATCGGCATTATCGGCGGCAGTGGGCTCTACCAGATGACGGGCCTTGAAGGGACCGAACCGGTGACGGTCCAAACCCCCTTCGGCCCCCCGTCCGACGAACTCACGGCGGGTACGTTTCATGGGCGCCGGGTTTATTTCCTTCCCCGGCACGGTCGCGGTCACCGGCTTCTGCCCACCGAACTCAACCATCGCGCCAACATTTTCGCGCTGCGGTCCCTCGGAGTCCGCTGGATCATCAGCATTGGGGCGGTCGGCAGCCTGCAGGAAAATTACCGTCCCCGGCACATCGTCCTGCCCGACCAATTTTTTGATCGGACCAGCCGGCGTTCGGAGCAGACCTTTTTTGGCGACGGCATCGTCGCGCACATTGCCTTTGCCGATCCGGTCAGCACCGGTCTTAGGACCATCATTGCCGAGGAAGCCGCGGCCCTCGGTTATACCGTGCACAACGGCGGTACCTACGTCAACATGGACGGCCCGGCATTTTCGACCCGGGCAGAGTCCGAATTTCATCGCCGCTTGGGGTTTGCCGTGATCGGGATGACCAACGTTCCGGAGGCCAAACTGGCGCGTGAAGCGGAAATCGCGCTGGCGTCGATGAGTTTTGTCACCGATTTTGACTGCTGGAAGGTCGACGACGAACCGGTCACCGCGCATACGGTCATCGATCACCTGCAAGCCAATGCGGAAGCCGCTCGCCGGATCCTGCCCAAGGTGATCGCCAGAATTCCCGAGGAACCGACCTGGCCGGAACACCGGGCCCTGGATACGGCCTTGATTACGCCGCGAAAACTTTGGCCTGACGCCGCGGTTAAAAAGTTAGAGGTTATCCTGAACCGTTTCATCTGATCATTTGAAGTAAGCTCAATCGTTTTCCCCTTTTCGAAGAAATGCTTATCCGATCCTTTCTTGCCCTGTCGCTTCTCCTTCCCTGGGTAGGGTCCGCCCAGGAAACCCCGGCCGCGCATCCGGCGACCAAGCCGGCCACCTACAGCTCCTGCCACGTCGATGGCCAGTACATCGCCATGACGTTCGACGACGGGCCGAGCGCGGAAAACACCCCGCGACTTCTCGACCTGCTGAAACAGCGGGGCATCAAAGCGACCTTTTTCCTCATCGGCCAAAACGCCGCGGAACACCCTGAAATCGTGAAGCGAATCCTCGAGGAGGGGCACGAGATCGGCAACCATTCCTGGACGCATCCGCAGCTCTCGAAGTTGAGCGACGAGCGTGTAACCGACGAGATCGTCAAGACGCAGAACGCAATCCACGAGGCCAGCGGCTATACTCCCACGTTGCTGCGGCCGCCGTACGGCGCCATCACTCAGCGCCAGCGCGAATGGATCGAGAGCCGTTTCGGACTCAGCGTGATCCTCTGGTCGGTTGACCCGTTCGATTGGAAACGGCCGGGCGTGTCGGTGATCGAGCAACGCATCCTGAGCGGCGCAGAACCGGGCGCGATCGTTCTGTCGCACGACATCCACAAGCAAACGGTCGACGCCATGCCGGCCACGCTGGATGCGCTGATCAAAAAGGGTTATAAATTCGTGACCGTAAGCCAGTTGATCGCCATGAATCACCCGAAGCCAGCCGCCTCGGCGGCAAAGGTAACGGTGATGGCGACCGCCTCGGCGGCGATTACCCCGCCGGCGGCCGGCAACCCCGATCCCGCTGCCGCCAAGTCGCCATCGGCTCAGACGCCTTCCTCCGCCTCTCCCAGTCCGAGCGGGCCGGGCCAGGTGCTTAACACGAGCAACTGAACCGGATGATCGGTGAGCGATACCTGGAACAGCGATCCGCACTGACGAAGGTGCTCGGTTCGTTAGTCGCGCTTGCCCAGCAGATCCATGCGCCTCCCGAGATCACGCAGCACCTGCGTGATCTCCTCTCCAGCCTCGCCGAGCCGCTCACCCTCGTGGTGGTCGGCGAAGTGAAAGCCGGCAAATCGTCTTTGCTCAACGCGTTATTCGGCCAGGAGTTCTGCAAGGCGGACGTCCTTCCCGCCACCGATAAGGTTTATGTGTTCAAGTACGGGGACCCGCCCAGGGATATACCGGTCTCGGAACACCTGACCGAACGCTTCCTGCCGGTCAAGTTTCTGCGGGACTTTCAGGTCGTCGACACGCCCGGCACCAACACCATCGTTGCCCACCACCAGCAAATCACCGAAAACTTTATCCCCGTAGCCGACCTGATCCTGTTTGTCTTCTCGATCACCAATCCCTGGGCTGCCTCCGCGTGGGACATGTTGCGGCTGATCGGCCAGCAATGGCGCAAAAACCTGGTCTTTATCCTCCAACAGGCCGACCTGCGGGACCCGGGCGAGGTCGCGACCATCATTCGTTACCTCGAGCAGACGACCCTGCAAATTCTGGGGTCGAGTCGGCCCGTTTTTGCGGTGTCGGCCAAAAAGGCGCTCGAAGCCAAGCTGTCCGGCCGGCCGCTCGATCAGGATCCCCGGTGGACGGAGAGCCACTTCGGCGCCCTTGAAGCCTGGATCACGCGAACGGTGCAGGAAAGCGAAGCGCGCGGCGGGAAAATCCAATCGATCGTGCAAACCGGGCAGGTGCTGCTGGCCTCGATCCGGGACCGTATCCGAGCGTCCCTGGAGATGTTGCGCTCGGACCAGGAGAAACTGGCGCGGATTCGAGGCAGCCTGGAGGCGCGCAAGGCGCAAACGCTGCGGCAACTCGGCGGGTTCGTTCGAGAAATCGAGATCGCCTACGACGAATGCCGCGAACGGGGCGAGGCCTTGCTCGAAGAACGGTTGAGCGTGGGACGCACCTTGAAAATGTTGATCGGGGCCGGCGGCACCGAAAAAGAGTTCCAGGACGAGGTTCAAAGGGAAGTCAAAGCCAAGGTCCAGGACCAGATCGAACACGCCGTGACGTTGCTCGAGTCGGACCTGCGCTCCATCTGGCAGGACTTGCAGGAACGGGTTCGCGCCCAGTTCGAAACCGACCCGAAACTGGCGGTGCGAGCCGTCATGCCTGGTTTTCTATCCCAGCGGCAGAACCTGTTGCAACGCCTCGAACTGACCCTCCTGGAACAAACTTCGGATGCGCAGATCAAACAACAGTTGCAAAGCCTGTTCGGTGAGACCACCCGCTGGCTGCGCATCCCGACGGGCGTGGCTGCGGCGGGCGGGGTTTTTACGATCATCGCCGCCCTGACCCATACCGCGATCCTCGACGTCACCGGTACCCTCGCCGGGGTAGCCGCACTCACCGGAACTTTGTACGCGGTCATCCGCCGGCGCAAAACCCTGCGGGAGTACCGGCGCCAAATGGACGAAAAACGGGCGCAACTGACCGGGGCGGTCGAACAACAGCTCCGCCAGGCCGTCGATCTCTATTACCAGGAAGTCAGCCAACTCTTTGCTCCCCTGGAGAGCTTCTGCACCGCTGAAGCACAACGGCATCTACCCATCCAGCAGGAACTGGATGCAATCGAAAGGCAGCTGCTGGCGCTTCGCCCCACCGAGGGTAAATGAGCCGTTTTCTTCGAAGATTGGCGAGCGCGATGGCGATGTGGGTGATCGCGTTGTTTGTCATCTTCTCGGGAAACGAGATCGTCTTTATCCTTCTCATCGGCACCCTGGGGTTTGCCGGGTTGTGGGAATATTTTTCGATGATCCGGCACGCAGGTCTCTGCTGCTTCAAAACCTTTGGTCTGGTTTGCGGCGCGGGCTCCTTCATCGGCAGCTTCCTGTTTTTCCACGCCCGGGGGACGGAGCCCGCCTACGATTTCGAAGTCGGCGTGCTCCTGGTGTTCGTGATGGGCGTGTTCGCCCGGCAGATATTTCGTCCGGTGACGGGTCGCGCGCCGCTCGAGGCCATGGCTTACACGCTGTTCGGCCTCCTCTACGTTGCCTGGCTTTTCAATTTTCTGACCAAAATCGTCTACGTCGTGCCGCGCGGTCCCGACGGCGTGCCGCGCGGCCAATTCTACGTTTTGTACCTCGTCGTGGTCACCAAATTCAGCGACATGGGCGCTTACCTCGTGGGCAGCCGGATCGGCCGGCACCCGATGGTGCCGCACATCAGCCCGGCCAAAACGTGGGAGGGATTCGTCGGCTCGTTTGTGTTCGCGATTCTCGGCAGCTACATGCTCATCTGGCTGCTGCCGGCAAAGCTCAGCTATCTGAGCTTGCTGCACGGGACCGTTTTAGGCTTTCTAATCGGCATCGCCGCCGTCGTGGGCGATCTCAGCGAATCGATGATCAAGCGGAGTACCGGCGTCAAAGACTCCGGCAGCCTGCTGCCGGGAATCGGCGGAATGCTTGACCTGATCGACAGCCTGCTCTTTACAGCACCCTTGATGTTTTTTTACCTCAAGTTCCTTGTGAAATGAGAAAGCGCCGAGTCATCCTCCTGGGAGCCACCGGCTCAATCGGAACCAGCGCGATCAAAGTGGCCGAAGGCATTCCGGACCGGATGGAGATCGTGGGCCTGGCTGCCCATCGTAACGTCGCCAAACTCGCCGCGCAGGCCAACCGGCTGCGTCCCCCGGCCGTCTGCGTCGTGGACGGCGAAGCCGCCGCGCAGCTGAAAGCGCTGCTGGCGTACTCGCCTGAGATTCACGCCGGCGAACCCGGCCTGGTCGAACTGGCGACCCGCGCGGAAGCGGACCTGGTCCTGGTCGCCATCGTGGGAACGGCCGGACTGCGTCCCGCCCTGGCGGCGCTGCAGGCGGGAAAGGACCTGGCGGTGGCCAGCAAGGAAATCCTGGTGATGGCGGGCGCTATCGTCATGGAACGGGCCGCCAGGCTCGGCCGCCTCGTCCTGCCGGTCGATAGCGAGCACAATGCGATCTTTCAGTGCCTGGAAAACCGGCCGAGCGAACAGATCCGGAATATCATCCTGACCGCCTCGGGCGGCCCTTTCCGGTGCTGGCCGGCCGAAGACCTTGCACGGGTCACTCCCGCCGACGCGCTGAAG
>JAFAUY010000440.1 GCA_019243005.1 Verrucomicrobiota bacterium
GGGCTGACTGAAAGATAATGCGCACTGTTTTAAGGAAGAATTGACAGGACTAATGAGCCCACCGGTACACGACGATTTCACCGCCGCCACGATCCTGAGCTCGGTGGATCGCCGTGGCCCGCTTGTCCGGTATTCCGTCTTTGATCCAACTCGCGAGGTAGGGAATGGTTTCGTCCGCACGGCTGGGCAACACGAGGTAATCTATCTTCTTACTCTCGATGTAAGCCAACGCCTTATCCGGCGTCGTCCAGGGAAAACAGGCCATGGTGCTGCCGGAGTAGTAAGCGACGGTGGGGGTAAGGTCCATCACCCGTGCATGCTGTCCGGACAAGTGACCTTTCAGCCAAAGCCCGACCTGCTTGGCCACGTGGCTGTCACCCCAACCCTGGCCAAACTCCGATGTCCCGCGCAGGGTCGACAAAGGTAGCAAGATCAGCAATGCCGCCGGCAGAACGGATGCCGCCACCTCAACCCGGCGTCGTGTGCGCCCGGCAGCGGCCACCCAGCCGCGGGCGACGGCTTTCTCTCCAATCCAGGCCGACATAATTGCAATCCCGCCGGCAGACCAGATCAGCATCGGTGGAAGAAATGAAACCAGGTACCGGTCCTGGAACACCCGTTGCGTCGGAACAAAAAGCAGCGCCAGGAGAGCTCCGCCGGCAAGCGCCAGGAGCGCGCCATGAATGAACCATGGTTCCCGCCGACGGATTCCGCAAATCAGACCGGTTATCGCGCAGACCACCAGCACGGGACCGCCCAGGACGCGCTTAAAGACCAGCCAACGCACCACATCCCAAATCGATTGCGGCGCGGTCTCGATCGCGAACCGGACGGCATGATAGGAATCCTGGTGCCACTGCCGGATCTCCTCCGCATTGGATTCCATGCTCGCACCCTTGGGGCTCAAATCGTCATTGATTCCGAAAAAGATCTCTCCGAGGGGAACATGAGCCAGGATCTGCTTTTTTGCCGCATAATTGTCCGCGCTCTTTGACTCCAGAAGCAGCTGTCCCGTCGATGCGGTAAGCCATGCCATGTAAGGCAGCGCGATCACGGCCGTGCATCCGGCGAGGATCACTGCCAGGCGCAACCGTAAAATCGGCCTGCCGGATTTCACCAGGCTTAAAGCGATCGCTCCAACTCCGGCGAAGACAAGGCCCTCGGGACGTGCCAGGTAGGCCAGCCCGAAACATGCTCCGGCAAGCGCTGCTGAGCACCATGCGTACCGGGCATCGGACCTCGCGCCAATTACGCCATAGACGCCAGCCAGCAGGAAGAGGAGGTAGAGGTTCTCCGAAAAAATCGAGGTTGAGAGGGCTACAAGGTACGGGTGAACGGCGGCGAGGAACGCCGAGAGCAGGGCGACGCGCTCGCCGCCAAGCCGGCGAGCGATCAGGTAAATAGGGATGACCAGCGCCGTTCCGGCCAGCAAATCGATTAGCCGGGCGGCCGACTCCGCGTTGCCCACCAAGGCCGTCGCCAGCGCGATGGCTCCGGGAAAGAGCGGAGGATAGAGTAGTTGCAGGCCATTTTCCCGGAGCCCGACGTACCCCTTGCCCGCCAGCAGGTTTTCCGCCACGCGCAGGTAGTAAATGCCTTCATGGTTAGCCGAATCGGTGGAGACGAGCATGAAGCCTGCGCGAAGCGCGAAGGCCAGCACGATGACTGCACGCAGCGTAAACAGGGAGCGTGAAATCCGGCTCCCGCTTGTGCGTACGTCCGCTTTGTCGCGTGAAAGCGGACCTTCGAACGGCGATACCGGTTTCTTCCGTTGGTCACCGGAGACGAAAGCGTCTGGCTCCTCGCAAAATCCGTGGTTCTGATAAGTTTCCATATGCGTTTTGCTCTCGGAATTCGTTCATGCCTTTGTGGATAACCGGCGACGGCACGACGCTCATCCCTGGCCATGAACCGCGCGATATTCGCCGCTGAAATCGGGAACGGCCGAGGCCGGCCTGGCGGATACGGTCCGGCGTCTGGTAACCATCAACACCGCCAGGAGGAGCAGACCGCCGAAAAAAATGTGCGCTGAAAGCAACCCCCGCCAACGTGACTCGAACATGAACTCAGGCGCGACGAATTCAAGGCTGATCGCCAGGTACGCAGCGGCCAGAAGGGAGGCGAGAAGGGCGCTGCCTTTAGGTGCCCGCAGCACGGCTGGAACGACCGCTGCGAACACCGGGAAGAGAACCCCGTAATGATGGTTCCAGGCCACCGGTGAAGCGACGGTTGCCGCGACGATGATCACGGCCAAATCGACGGTGCGCCGCTGATGGTCCCGAAACTTCGGCCCTCGAGCCGCCAGGGCGAACAGGAGCATGCACGCGGCTGCGATGGTGCTGGCGACATGGACCACCCATCGATAGGGCGGAAGCGGGCTTCCAATCCGGTCGGCCACGGTGGCGGCATGCGGATCCCAAAACCGGTGCAACAGGCCGTTGAGGCTTTGGTTGTACCAGTAGGCTTCGCCCCTCTTTGCCAGAATCCCCAGCACCTTAAGGTAGTCCAGGAAGCTGGTTAGCCCATAGTGGATGCACGAGACGAACACGACCGGGATGACGGCGAGCAGAAAACCCCCGGTCAGGCGCCGTTCACCACGGAGCAGTGACCAGATCAGGATCAGAGCGTACTGCGGTTTGACGAGACAGCACAGGCCGATGCACACGCCCGCCAGGAGCTTGCTCCCTCTAAGAAAAAAGAACAGCGCGGCCGCCGTCAACGCATCCAGCACCACCTGAATCTGACCGGACTCGTAACCGACGATCAGCGGGTAAAAGCTTACCCCCGCAACGATGACGATTAAAGTTAACCACAGGGATAGCCGCGGTGACAACTTGGCCGCACCCGCGGAACGCCTCAACGCCAGGTGTACCACGGCCACCGAGAATCCGATGGTGGCCAGGACCGCCGCGCGACATAACCAACCGTTCCAGCGTTGCAGGGTGGATCCGCTCCACCGCTCCAGCGCCTCATCGACAACTCTCCTCGGTAAGCATTCGACAAGTAGAAGGACGGACGGTGGGTATTGAAATTTGCCCTGCCATTCGAAAAAGACGGCATAGGGACTCCCACCCGGATCCGCCGACTTCCGGCGGTACGCGGCGAGCATCGGCATCCAGGAATCATCGCTCGTCTCCCTGGAAAATAGATGCACCACCCGTCCGTGCGCAGTCATCTCCAGCGCGTCAGGCAGCGACCGGCGCCCGACCGCCATCAGCAGCACCACCAAAACCAGGCTGATACCGAACCCCGCCAGTACAACCAGCGAGAACCACCGAGCGGTTCGCCGGCAAAGTTGCTCAACGGATCGGACTCGGCTTTCAGATGCAGCCGCGCCCGGCGGGAAAGACGCTTTCTCGTCAACGTTGGTTGCCATTGCTCAGCCCAAACGGAGGAAGTAAGCTGCGAGCGTGACGAGCACCATTCCGGCAATCACGACGCGGCTGCCGAAGTCCGTCAGGGTATAGACAAGCGGATCGTCAGCCATTTCACCGCGGCCCGTCTTGATCCACAACCGGCCAAGCCAATAGAACAGGGCAAGCGCGATGAGCCAAAGTAAAGACGGCGTGGCATAATGCGCCGGCATATCTGCGGAGTTGATATACAAGGCAAATACCAGCACCGAACAGACGGCCGTCGCCACGCCCATAGGCCAGAACACCTTCAAATCGTCGACTCCATAGTTCCGTCCACGAGTCTTGACCACCCCGATCGATTTTAACGTCATTAATTCCGAGCAGCGCTTCACCAGGGCCAGGCTGAGAAACACGAAAAGCGCGAACGCGAGTAACCAGACGCTCATGGGAACCCCGAGGACGACCGCCCCGCCGATGATCCGGATCGTATAAAGTACGGCTAACACGATCACATCCATGAGCACCCGCGTTTTCAGGTACCAGCTGTAGGCGGTAGTGATAACAAGGTAAATGCCGAGAATCGCGGTAAAGGCGAACGATTGCGCAACGGCGATTGCTAACCCAAGACAGAGTGCGACCACGGCGGCGGCAATCCCGGCCGGAATGGAGAGCCGCCCGGATGCGAGGGGCCGAAAGCGTTTTCTGGGGTGGGCGCGGTCCGACTGGATATCCAGCAGATCATTCATCACGTAGGTCGCCGAGGCGCACAGCGAAAACGCAAGGAACGCCATGATCGATTCGCATGTCCCGCTGAGTTGCGTGAACCGAAACGAAGTCAGAAGCGGAACAAAGACCAGCATGTTCTTCAACCACTGATGAACCCGGAGGACGCGCACCAGTTCGCGAGGTATTCCGCCCTTCGAAGCGAAGACCTTTTCCACCTTGCCGCTGCGTTGCAGCTGCCGCGCAACCGCCGGCGGAGGGTTCACCAGGATGGCCGATTCGGCTTCGGTCCAGATCACCAGGTCGGCCCGGCTGTTTCCGGCATACGCAAAGCCGACCTTGGCAACCTGCCGGATCGCGTCGAGCTTCCGCACGCTCTTTAAGTTCTTCCGACCGTCACTTGCGAGCACGCCTTCGAACAGCCCCAGGTGCTCCGCCACCCGGGACGCGATCCGGCCGTCGGCGGCGGTCGCCAGGTAAATCGGCCGTCCTCGCACCCGCTCACTTTCCAGATGCTCGCACACCTCCGCACGATAAGGTAATTGGGTAACGTCGAGACGATCGTCCGCCAAACGCGCTTTGAGGTAGGCCCGCCCGCGCGTCAGCCATAACGGGACCTTGAACAGATCCAACGGGCGGTGCTTCGCGCACAGGAGTAAACACTCGAAAAGGGAATCTGACGCGATAAGCGTACCGTCAAGATCTACAAACAACGGGAGTTGACCTAATTGCGCATCGGCTGTTTTGGCAGGCGTCTGTGTGGTCATATGGCAAGGCGCGATGGCGTTGGCTGAGCCTCACCAGAATCGCCGCGGCGCATCCATGCCTCCCACAACGCATCCGCGCTGACTCCGGTTCGTGTCAGCGATTTTGATAGCAGCTAGAAATTCTTCAGGAATTAACAAACTGTCGAATCATATCGTAGCCGGCCCCCAACCGCACCGGCTCACGAAGGCTGTCCAAGACGCATTCTATCCGACGGCCGGCTACCATGATCCCGATGCATGCGCCCCAAACGCCGGCCTGCACCTGCGAACCGTCCAGCCTTGAACCAATGCGCTCAAAATAACCCGCGCCGATATAACTCAGCACCCTAACCGCAAGTCAAGCCGGATTTCGCACCAATATCCATAATCGCAACGCAAACCGAAGAAAAAAGTTGAAGCGTACCCCCTTGCCTATGGGTACTTACTCACCAGCAAGGCAGCAAACCCAAAAGCTATAATGATACCATTTTCTATGCACATCGGCAGAGCCTCGCTGCCACGCAGGACGCCTTGCCCGCGCCGCGGCACGCGGGAGCCACCCGCGCGCGGTCCGGATGTGTAGGAAAAAGGCGACCCCTGGTGTTGCCAAGCACCCTTAATCCAGGTGCGGGTAAATGAGAACGCCGGCAAGGCGGTTCAACGCCGACGGTAACCGGCCAAACACGCCGCGGTGAAGGCCTGAGTCGGCACCCCGGTTCTTCGCCTGCATTTCGGCCGTCGGGCTGAATCGAAGGTAATCTATCCGGTCCTCCTTGGTTCCCCACGCCTGTTTGAACCGCCTCAGGCCTTCATTGTCCAGCGCCGTTCTGCCGAAATGAATCGTTTCAAACCCGTTCTCCGCCAGGAACCGGATCCCTTCCCACATGACCAGGTTGCTGCCCCGAAGATGTTGAACTTTCTGGTCGGAGGCGCCGAATTTGTAAACGGCCCTCTTGCCGAAGTGTAAGAAAACCGCGGCGGCGATCGGGCGAGCACCTACGCTTGCAACGGCTACGAATCCCAGGTTTTGGCGGATGATTTCGTCATGAATGTGTAGAAAGAAGGCGATGGACTGGGGAGGCACGCCGTGGCGCTTGCGGGTTGCCACGTGCAACCTGTAGAAATCCAGGAGCGCTTCCCGCGTTTGGGTCACCTCAACGCGCAACCCGCTACGCTCCGCCTTCCGGACGGCCCGGCGAGCAGGACTTATCAGACCGGCAAAAAGATCTTCCGTGCGGCCGCGCAAATCCAGCCTATGCCCGTAGTAGTCGACGGCAGCATTCCCCGACGGGTCGAGCGCCCTGCCGCCACGAATTTCGAAATATTTCCATTTTCGCTCCCGGGCCACCTGGGCGAGGGTAGCCATTACCGCCGCGGCCCCGGCTTTATCCCCGAAGATGAGTGGGCTGCAGAAATCGGTAAACGGAAGGCAAACCCCCCGGCGGCCGGTTAAAGGGCTGCGTACGTCTATCATCGGCACCAGCGCTTGCAACTCGCCCTGTTGAGAGCAGCGGAGATAAACCGGTTTATGGCCGTAAGTCTTGCAAAGCACTTTCGCCCAGCAAGTGCTATGGAAAAAATGGTAGTCGGGGTGCGAAAGGGCCAGCCTGTCCCAGGTATGGTCCTGCAGCGGGTCAATCATCTCCACATCCATGAACTGCTCGTTGGTTGCTTACCCTGATTGGGGGCCCATGGGACTTTTCCGGCTTACCGGCTCCGCCCTACCCCGACACCCTTTGTGCGACTTACATCGCACTGCGTGTAATAAACTAGCACAAGCCGACCGGCACACCGTCGCGAGCGCCCGCCTACGACGTTTGTAGCGTCACCTCTCAGAGTTTGTCTTTATGAATGCGCTTATTAATCCCACGCCAACTAAAACCCGGCATTGTGCAATGCGTCAAGCCAGATTTCGCAGGAATATCGCTTGATCGTGAGGCCGGTCAGTGTGCCGACGCTGAGATCACCTCCGTTTCTTATTAGAAAATGTCGGGCAGTCCGGCGGCCCCGCGCCGGGGAGAGCCGCACGCCGTACGCATCCGCAGCCATGCAATTTACGTTACTGCGCCGCGCCCGAAACCGACGGTGAGTGCCTTCGGTCCGACAAGGCCGGAAAGCGCCTCCGATAAGCGCGCACGGTTTCCCAATCCAGTTCCGCGCTGATCCAGCCCTCGCTGTTCCCGGCATCGGCGATCACCTCGCCATCGGGTCCGAAAATGGCGCTCCGGCCTGAATAGTCGAGCTGCGGATCTCGCCCGCAACGGTTTACCCCGGCAACAAAGGCTTGGTTTTCGATGGCCCTCGCCTGCAACAGCGCAAGCCAATGGCGTTCGCGGACGCGCGGCCAATTCGCGATCACGACGTAGAACTCCGCGCCCTGATCTACCGCTGCCCGGAACACCTCCGGAAAACGAAGGTCGTAACAGATAAAAGGAGCGACCGTTCCGCCTTGCCAGGCGAAGGTAATTTCCCGGGTGCCGGGCTCATAGAACGCGTGCTCACCGGCCGGGGAGAAGAGATGCAATTTTTGATAGTGAGCCTCCACCGTCCCGTCCGGCGTTACCAGGACCGCTTCGTTCCGCCCCAAGCCCTCCGGCGTCCGGGTGACGAGGCCGGCGATGAGGTACACTCCGTGGCGTTGCGCCATGGCCGTAAGGAAGGTCTCCGTCAGCTTGGGTTCACCCTTCGCGATTTGCGCCACGTTCATGCTGAATCCGGTAAACCCCATCTCCGGCAGCGCAACCAGGGAACCGGCGGGCGGCCGGGCCCTTGCGAGAAGGTCTTCAACCTTATCGAAGTTAGCCCTTTTATTCTCCCAAGCGATGTCGAACTGGCAACAGAATATCTTCATGATACGGTTAGTTTACGGGCGCGGCCGCGAAGATGTTCCGGGTGCCGGGCGGGGAGACCTCGTGGGCGACGCTGTCCAGAACCAGGACCCAATCGCCCCCATCGGGGGTCGAGAAGGTGTGACGACGGCCATCCGTAGCGAGCGCCTCTTCTTCTCGATTGGTGCCGTCACGCGGATTAAACCACCACGCTCTGACCCGTGGCCCCTCGAGCGCAGACAGATCGACCGCGACCTTGCCGCCCGCCGGCAGGTAGATCAACCCGGTTAACCGGTCCCGGGTCACGGCGGCCGCTTTTCGGTCCGCGCCTGCCCCCAAGCCTTCCGGCAACAATCTCCGGCCGCTTTCCGGCACCAGATTTTCCCAATGCCTTGAAACCAGGCACCTACGAAGGTAGGCCTGGTACCTGGCTCCGGGGGAGTTGAGTGCACGCGACCATCCGTTCCCGAACTGCCAGACCGGTAGGTTACCGAAGAACTGTCCACACGCACCGGAGAGAACGGCGAGCCAGGCCTGCTTGCGGGTATCGTCGCCATTTCGCCGGCCGAAGTCATCCTCGTAATGAGATTCTACCAGAAAGGATGGCCGTGCGGGCTGCTGGAAATACCCTCCCAGGCATTTTCCGGGTACATCCTGGTAGGTGTAAATTGCGTTAAGGGCCAGCCACGGTTGGTCGCCGTATTGATCAACGGCGGAATTTTCCCGGAAGCAATCGGCCGTCCAGAGTTTGTCCGGGTCGAGTTCCCGGATCCCTCCAACCAAGGCAAGGATCTGTGCCCGAACGTCTTCCGGGTTACGGTCGCCGCCGGCGACCCAGACGATGTTCTTCAGCTTTGCGTAGCGCCGGCCCAGGTACCGGCCGTATTTGCGGCAGGCCTCGACGTCGTTCGCCTTGAGTTCGCGGTACCATCCTTCCTCGGTACCCGGACAGCCCGTAAAACTGGGAAACAGGAAGACCACAAACCCCAATTTGCCGGCACGCTGCAGGACCCAATCGGCATGCGCAAAATAGGCTTCATTGGGCCGTGTGAAATCACCCGGAGCCAGAAACGGTGCCTGCCCTTCCCGGTTGAAGGGGGCGCCGTTTTTATTGTCCGCGCCCCCGAAATGGTGCTCGACCAGATTTACCAGCAGCGCGTTGAAACCCTGGCTGCGCCGGGCCTGCAGGTACCGCTCGGCTTCAGCGCGCGTCAACGCGGCGATCAACGACCAGGGTGCGTCCCCGTGGATGAGAAAGGGCACGTCATGTTGGTCTACGAGGTAACGGTTTGACGGGTCAACCTTCAAAGGAAACGCGACCGCCGGGCCGGTTTCCGCGAGATCGCCCAGGCTCGATACGCCTTGCGAACAGCCCGCCAGCGCCATACCGGCGGCACCCAGAGCCAGACATGAACGGAGCACGTTCGGTCGCATGCTCAACTTCAGCCGCCGGCACCTGCCCACGATCCGGTTTTCATCCGCGCGCGTCCTTTACGTGTCCAAATCGTGCCGGTGGCCGGACCCGGCGGCCGGCGACTCCCCCGTTCCCAGGCCGGTCAGGCAGCGGGAACCGCCATTCTCGGGTTCAGATCGACCTTGGCGAAAGGCCGGTTCTGTTCGGCCCGCGTCTTCCAGACTTCCCAGGGCGCCTCACCGCGCGAGCAGAGGTCGGTTAACTCCTGCTGTTCCTTGAACGTGTCCATGCACCAGAAACGATCGTATCGATAACCCATGAGACGATCCTGGCTGATCAAGCGTTCGAACGGCGGTCCGACCAGGTCTTCCCCGTCCCCGATGTAATCAAAGATCTCCTGCCGGAAGGCAAAAAACCCACAGTTGACCAGCAGCCCCGATTCCCGCACCGGCTCGATCCGCTCGACGCGATCACCGTTGCCCATGCTGACGACGTGAAACGACTGGGAAGGCGGCGCACACACGAAGGCAGCCACCTTTGCGCTGCGTTTAAACGTTTCGAGCATTTTCGGCAGGGGCATGTCCGTCAGCCCGTCCGAGTAGTTTGCGAGAAACATTTCGTCGTCACCCACCAGGTCGCGAACGCGCCGCAGCCGCTGGCCGATCTTGGTGTGCAAACCCGTATCGACGAAGGTGATCCGCCAATCTTCGATGTCGCTGCGGAGCAGATCCACCTTACGGCCGCCCTGCGACAGGACGAAATCGTTCGACACGGCTTCATCATAGCGCAGGAAGTAATCTTTGATCCGA
>JAFAUY010000130.1 GCA_019243005.1 Verrucomicrobiota bacterium
CAGCACCGCTAAGAATTAACAAACACCCTACCCAGCAACAAAGAAGCTTATGAGGAGGGGTCATCATGGACACAAGTATGGTAAAACGGCATGCGGGATGCAACCTGACTACGCGTTCTCCAAACCGTCGGTTTTGTGCAAGGCACACTCAGAGTCTACCCCGATCCTCTTCGCCCAACGGCCAGCGTCTCAAGGCCCCCCCGACTGCCGGGACGCGCTAGCCGGTGCATACGTCGCCGGGGTTCCGAGGTAAAAGCCCTCGGTGCATCTCACCGGCCCTCCAGGAGGCCACTAAAGGGCGGGAGCGACGGCGTGAAGCACTGCAACTGTCGTATACCTTCTAGATTTCGTACTCGGCGGCCCCCAGGCGAAGTCGAGGCAGGAGAAAATCGAGCAGACGTTCAACGCAAGCTTCCACCGACAATGCTTCCGTGGGTAACACCAATTCCGGTTGCAGCGGTTCTTCGTAAGGGGCGTCGATACCGGTGAAGCCTTTGATTTCGCCGGCCCGAGCCTTGCGGTAGAGGTGTTTCGGATCCCGTTCCTCACAGGTGGCGAGCGAGGCGGCCACGTGCACTTCCACAAACCGGATTTTGGCGGATTCGACGATCCGGCGGGCCCGCTGCCGGTCTTCGCGGTAGGGAGAAATGAACGAGGTGATCACCACCATCCCGGCATCGGCCATCAACTTGGCGACTTCTGCCACTCGCCGGATATTTTCGACGCGGTCCTCAGGGGAAAAACCGAGGTCGGCATTCAGGCCGTGGCGCACGTTGTCCCCGTCGAGCACGTAAACCTGCATCAAGCGATCGAACAACTCGCGTTCCAGGGAGCGAGCCAGCGTCGACTTGCCTGAGCCCGACAGGCCGGTCAGCCAGATCACCAACGGCACGTGGCCATTGCGCTCCCGTCGGGACCGGGGCGTGGTGGCGGCTTCCGACCAGTAGATGTGCTCGCTGCGCACGTCCGCCCGGCTGAGGTACCGGCCGCCGAAAACGATCCCGCCGCCGGCGACGTCCTTGTCATCGACGAGCACAAACCGGCCGGTCACGGGGTTGACGTCGTAGTTGTCCATCGCCACCACGCCGCGGGTTTGCAGGGTAAGTTCGGCCACTTCGTTCCTGGCCACCGCACGACGGATGCTGGAAGATGCGTCCAGCGTATTGGCGTCAATGACTCGGTCGATGGAGGCCACCGAGCACTCCGCCTCCTGCGTCAGCAGCTTGAGGCGGTAGGTGCGCCCAAGCGTGAGGGGCCGCTGGCCCATCCAGAAGACCCGGGCACGGAACCGGTTGGTCTCGATCATCGGGGCATGTTCGTGTACCGCCACCTGACCCCGTTCGACAAAGATCTGCTCCGTAAGGGTAATCCCGATCGATTCACCGGCAACGGCAGACGCTTGCGGCGCCGCATTCCAACGTTCGATGGTCGCGACGGAAGATTCTTTATCCTGAGGGGCAAACAAAAGACGGTCGCCCACCGAAACCGCACCGGACTCAACGCGCCCGGCGATGATCCGGCGCTCGTCGAAGCGGTACACGTCCTGGACGACGAACCGCAGCGGCTTGTCTGCCGGGACGGCCGCGGGTTCGAGACGATCCAGGGCCTGCAGGAGCGTGCCCCCGTGATACCACGCCATCTGCTCCGGCGCCGGTTCCACCAGATTCAAGCCGTCCCGGGCCGCAATCGGCACGAACGTTAAGGGATGAACCCCGAGTTTTTCCAGGAAAGCGCGGTACTGGACCTCGATCTCACGGAACGCCGCTTCGGAGTAACCGACCAGATCCATCTTATTAACCAGGACGATTACCTGGGCAACCCCGAGCATGCTGAGCAGATAGGCGTGCCGGCGGCTTTGCTCCTGGACGCCCTCATTCGCCGCAATCAGCAGCACCGCCGCGTCGGCCGTGGCCGCCCCCGTCACCATGTTCTTAAGGAATTCCTTGTGTCCGGGTGCATCGATGATGACGTAGGGACGGGTCTTGGAATGGAACCAGATCTGGGATACGTCGATGGTGATATTCTGGTCGCGCTCAGCCTGCAGGGCGTCCATGAGGAAGGCCCATTCGAACGGCATACCGCGGCGGCTGCAAACCGCCTGGATCTGCTCAAATTTACCTTCCGGCAGCGACTGCGTCTCATACAGCAGGCGGCCGACCAGGGTCGACTTGCCGTGGTCCACGTGCCCCACGATGACCACCCGCAAGGCGCGGCGATCATCGGCGGGCACAGGCCGGTCATTCGTACGGGATTGGCTGGGACTGGATAACGAAACGGCACTCAAGGCGTTCTATTCGGATCGGGTTAAAATCGGGAAGTTACGCCGGAACCGGTGGAAATTATTCCGGCGGCGGTCACTCGACCGGAAAGCGAGGCGGGATGCTTACATGTAACCACTGGCCCGAAGCCGTTCGAAGGCATCCTCGGACTCCTGGTCCTGGGCGCGCGTGCTGCGTTCGGACAGTTTGGTCGTTTGCAGCTCGGCGATAATTTCGCGGACCGAGCTCGCGGTGGACGGAACCGGCCGGGTGCACGGCGCGCAACCCAGGCTGCGGTAGCGCATCCCACCGCGAGCCAGGTACAAATCGACGATGGGAATGCCCTCCCGATCGATGTATTCCCAAACGTTAACCTCCGTCCAGTGCAACAGCGGATGCACGCGGATGTGGGTGCCGGGATCGTAATCGGTCTTAAATTGATCCCACAACTCGGGCGGTTGCTCTTTGAAATCCCATTCAAAGTTGCGATTACGAGGCGAAAAATAGCGTTCCTTGGCGCGAGTACCCTCCTCGTCGCGGCGAATGCCGACGATGACGGCGTCATAGCCTTTTTCCTCGATGATGGCCTGGAGGGCGTCTTTCTTGAGCGCCCCGCAGCACTCCACGCGCGTTAACCGTCCATTCGGAAACGTGCGTCCTTCGGCCAGCACCGGGCGATTCTGACCGATCACCAGGTCGAGGCCCCACTCGGCCGCGAGGCGGTCGCGAAACTCGATCATCTCGCGCAGTTTAAAACCCGTATCGACGTGAATGCACGGAATCGGGATGTGCCCGAAAAACGCTTTGCGAAGCAGCCATAGCAGCACGGAGGAGTCTTTCCCGATGCTCCAGAGCAATCCAAGGTTGCCAAATTTTTGATACGCCTCGCGAACGATGTAAACGCTTTGGTTCTCGAGGGCGTCCAAGTGCGAATAACGCTGACGATTAGACATGTGTTCCCATGAAAGTGTGCAGCCCGCATTCCGTCTTTTCGAAGCCAGTCCAGCGGCCGGCACGTTCATCCTCCTGGCCCCCCACGGCTCGAGTACAGGGCTGGCATCCGATGCTGCGGAAGCCTCGCTCATTGAGCGGATTATACGGGATCTGGTGCTCGTGCACGTAGCCCCAGACCTGCTCCCTCGACCAGCCGGCAAGCGGATTGATTTTTAAGACAAACTTGTCCCGGAGCGGGTCAAAACGGTAAAGCTCGAGCCGGTCGATGCCGTGCCTGGTTCCGCTTTGGTCGCGGCGCAACCCGGTGATCCACGCGTCCAGCGTGGCGAGCCGCTTTTGCAGCGGCAGCACCTTACGCAGGGTGCAACAAGTGTCGGGCTGTCGCTTCCAGAGCTCAGGGCCGAAATCGTTGGCCTGTTGTTCCAACGAGAGTTCCGGACGTAAAACCTCGATCTCAATGCCGAAAAACTTCTCAACCTGCCGCCGCAACTCGACGGTTTCGGGAAAGAGCAGGTCTGTGTCGATGGTAAAACACGGGAGCGGCAGCCCGGCCGAAACGGCCTGATGCAACAGGACAAGACCCGACGCTTGGAAGCTGGTACCGATCGCGGCCCGGTGGCCGAAGCGCGCATAGGCCCACGCCAGCAACTCTACCGGGGCGGCCGGTTCAAAGCCGGCATTCAAGCGGCGAACTTCGGCGAGGTCGGGGATAAGGTCGGCGGGCATTAACCAATTCTCTATATGAAGATAGAGAATCCGCAACCCCTTTGTCGTAATTATACGTCTGCCGCAAGCTTTTCTGAGCGCAGGGGTGTATGGTTTCCTGTGCAGCTGATGCTCTTTTCGGAGCCGCTTTTGGTCCGGAGGGACGGCCGGGGTTAGCCAGGCGCTTCCGTGCTGAGCCGGACCGACCTCTTTTTCGGGGGTCGTCCAAGCGGATGGCCTTCGTCCCGGAGGGCAAACGGCGGCTCACCCCCGACGGCATCGTACGTGCCAAGTTCCCGCTCCGGCGGGCCGGCCGTCGGAGCGGAAACGTCCCGGCTCAGTTGCAACCTTAAAGCAACGTTTTGGCTACCTCGACCACGTGCTCAGGCGTAATGCCCAATTCCTTCATTACGGTACCGCCCGGCGCGCTCAGGCCGAACCGGTCAATCCCGATCGCCTTACCCTCCAGGCCGACGTATCTGGACCAGAGTTCCGTTACTCCCGCCTCGATGGACACCCGTTTGCGGCAGGAGGGCGGCAGCACCTCGTTGCGGTAAGCCTCATCCTGGCGCTCGAAGCGTTCCCACGACGGCAGCGAAACGACCCGAATGCCGTCGCCCAACTGTTTGGCGGCATTCAAGGCATGTTGAACCTCGCTGCCCGTGGCAAGCAGAATCAGCTTCAAATCACCTTGCTCTTTACGGATGACGTAACCGCCGCGCAAGGTTCCTTGCCGGCGCTGATCCGAGGACGCCTCGGATAAATTCGGCAATGCCTGTCGCGAAAGCGCCAGCAGGGTCGGCCCGTCAATCCGTTGTACGGCGGCAACAAAAGCACCGGCCGTTTCTTCTGGGTCGGCCGGCCGGATCACGTCCAGGTGCGGAATCAGCCGCAGGCTGCTCACCGTTTCCACCGGCTCATGGGTCGGACCATCCTCGCCGACGCCGACCGAATCGTGGGTGAAGATGTAAATCACCGGGGTCCCCGAGAGGGCGGCCAGGCGGATCGACGCCCGGCAGTAATCGGCAAACACCAGGAAGGTGGCGCCTGAAGGCCGGAAGGTGCCGTGGTAACCGATCCCGTTAAGGATCGCGCACATCCCGTGTTCGCGGATGCCGAAATGGATGTTCCGGCCCGAGCGGTCCTTGGCGGAAAAATCCCCTCCATCCTTGATGTAGTTCAGCGTCGAGCCATGGAGATCGGCGCTGCCGCTGATCAAGAGGGGCAGGGCTTTTGCGATGGGCTGAAGCACGTCGCTGCCGGCTTTGCGGGTGGCGACCTTTTCCTCCGGTTTGCTGACGGGAATCTGGCTCAACAAGTCGGCCGGCACTTCGCGGCTGACGCCCTGGTGAAGGAGCTTGGCCAGTTCCGGGTTGGCCTTCTTCCACGCCGTGAACTTCTCCTGCCAGTCGTCGTAGGCCTGCTTGAGCTCGGCCTTCCGGCGCTGGAAATATTCCCGAACGTCATTTGAGACGTAGAACTTTTCGTCGGGCAGGCCCAGCGCTTTACGGGCGGCGTCGACGTATTTAACCCCGGCCTCGCCGTGGGCTTTATTGGTGCCGGCCACTTCGGGAATTCCCTTGCCGATGATCGTTTTCGCGACGATGAACTGGGCGCGCCCGGAGGTGGAATTGCGGGCACGCTCGAAGACGGTAAGGAACTCCTCCATGTTGTTGCCGTCGACGTGTTGCACCTCAAATCCGTAGGCCTCGAAGCGTTTGGCGGTATCCTCGCTCTGAGTGACGGCCGCCATGGCGTCGAGGGTCACGTCGTTTGAGTCGTAAATGAGGATGAGGTTATCCAGACGGAGGTGGCCACCCAGGGCGGCCGCTTCAGCCGCAACCCCTTCCTGCAAATCCCCATCGCCGGCCAGGCAAACGATCTTGTGATTGAAAATGGTCTGATCCGGCCGGTTGAAGCGCGCCTCGGCCATCTTGGCGGCGATCGCCATGCCGACCGCGTTGCCTACACCCTGTCCAAGCGGGCCGGTGGTGCACTCGACCCCGGGGGTTTCGTGAACCTCAGGGTGCCCCGGCGTCTTGCTGTGGAGCTGGCGAAAGTTCTTGATTTCCGACAGCGGAAGGTCATAGCCGCTAAGGTGGAGCCAGGCGTACAAAAACATACTGCCGTGGCCGGCAGACAACACGAAGCGATCGCGGTTGAGCCAAACCGGATCGTCAGGATAAAACCTCAGCGCGTGTCCAAACAGGACCGCACCCATTTCCGCCGCTCCCAAAGGCAGGCCAAGGTGACCTGAACTTGCGGCCTGGACCGCATCCATCGCCAATCCCCTTGCCTCCAATGCGGCCTTTGACAGTATTTGTGTATCGAGCGCCATAGGACTTGCCTCACCGATAAGCCCGCCAGCCACCCTCGCGCAATCGGCATCTCACCCCTCTTTTGGCCTCAGTGCAGAAATATTGGTCCCGGCTTGAACTTGCATTTACCACACGGCCCTTTTTCTTTTCCCATGACTGCAACCCGTCTCTGCCTCGGCTTACCATCCGGCAGCCTTCACGACGCAACGATCGATTTGTTTGCGAAAGCCGGCTACCGGATTACCGGGACAAAGCGTTCATACAAACCGGCCATTGATGACCCTGAACTGGAGGTGCGGCTGTTACGCGCGCAGGAGATCAGCCGTTATGTGGAAGCCGGCTTTCTGGACGGCGGCATTACCGGCAAAGATTGGGTTGAGGAGAACGATTCCGACGTCGAGGTCCTGGCGCGGCTGGAGTACAGCAAGGCGACGTCGAGCCCCACGCGCTGGGTGCTGGTGGTACCGGAAAATTCACCCGTCCAGACTGTGCGCGACCTCGAGGGCAGGCGCATCGCCACCGAGGCGGTAGGGCTGACCCGCAAATTCTTCGAAGCGCACGGGGTCTCGGCCAAAATCGAATTCAGCTGGGGCGCCACTGAGGTCAAGGTTCCGGAGTTGGTTGACGCGATCGTTGAAATCACCGAAACGGGCACCTCGCTGAAAGCCAATCACCTGCGGGTAATCGATGTCCTGACGGAGTCGTACCCTCTGGTCATCGGCAACCGCGCGGCGATGGCCGACGCCTGGAAACGTTCCAAGCTCGAACGCTTGGTGTTGCTCCTGCAGGGCGCGCTCAATGCCCGCAACAAGGTCGGTTTAAAGATGAACCTGCGCCAGGAACAATTGGGACGGTTGCTCGGGCTCCTCCCGTCGCTGCGAAACCCGACCGTGGCGCCGTTGTCGCAGGATGGATGGGTCGCCATCGAAACGGTGATCGACGAAACGGTGGTCCGCGAGATCATTCCGCAGCTGAAAGAGCTGGGGGCTGAGGGTATTATCGAGTATCCGTTGAATAAAGTGGTTTATTAGTTATCAGTTCAGACTCGTTCGTTCGGGAAAGGACCGGTGCGGGCGAGTGTTAAGCTATTTATGGGTTCACTGAAGAAACGTCGAAAAGCTAAAATTGCCAAACACAAACGCCGCAAACGCATGAAAGAGAATCGCCATAAGAAGCGTTTGCGCTACAAGTCCTAGCTTTTAAATTCGCCCATGAAGGTTCTGAGGCTGGCGCGTCGAGCGCTGCGCGGCCCTGCTGTCCGTATGCTGTTTGCAGCTGGTCTCGGCACCGTCGCCGTTGGGCCGGCCAGGGGTGATGGCAGGGAGGGTGCCAAGACCCGCCCACGCGCCGTCGAGGAGATTTTTTACTCCGATGTACGGGTGGCCGGGCCTGAACAGCTGCTGCCAAAGCCGCTCGAGAAAAAGGCTGAAGCCGAGGCCGCCTTCATCCAGGGACTCATCGCGGAAGACGAAGGGGCTTTTGACGATGCCCTCCGGGATTACACCACCGCACTTCAGCTGGATCCCGGCGGCAATCCCGAGCTCACGGTCCGCATCGCTCACGAGTACGCAAAGCGTGGAGACGTGGCTACGGGCATCGATTTGCTGAAGGACCTAGCCAAGGCCCGGCGTGACGACGTATCGGCCCAGCTGACCCTGGCCGGGTTCTACTTGAACGAGTTGAAAAAACCGGACCTTGCCCTCAAGTATGCTGAGGAAGCGGCCCGGATCGCGCCCGGGAATCTGGCGAGCTACCAAACGCTGTTTGACGTCTATTTCGCGTTGAAGCGGAAACGTGACGCTGAGCAGATGCTTAAACGAGCCGAACAACTCGACCGTAAGGACCCGGACTTCTGGCTCACGCTGGCTGAGTTGGCGATCCGGCTTTACCGGGCGGACAACGGAAGCTTTCCTGCCGCCAAGTCTCCCGCCGTGACCCCTTTCCTGCAGCGCGCGGCCGCGTCGGCCGGGGACGACTCGGAAGCCCTCACCCGCACGGCGGACGATTACACCACGATCAACCAGATTCCCTCGGCCATCCCCCTTTACCTGCAGGCGCTGGAACTTAACCACGGCAACAGCGAAGTCCGTTACAAACTGGCGCAAAGCTTTTTGCAGACGGGGCAGCGGGATGCGGCGATCAGCGCGCTCGAGGAAATGGTCAAGGCCAATCCTTTGAAGGCGGAAATTTATGAATTCCTCGGGCGGCTTTACGAGGAAAACAGCGACCGGGAACGGGCGCTGGCGAACTTCCAGCAGGCGTTGCTGCTGGCCCCGAATGACCCTGAAAACTACCTGCACACGGCCGAAGTCGAACTGCAGTTGCGGAAAGAGAACGATGCCATCGCCACTCTGAACGAAGCGCGCCACCGGTTCGCCATTCCTCAGATCACCTACGCGCTGGCGATTGCCTATAGCCAGGCAAAGCGTTTCAGCGACGCCCTGCCTGCGTTTGAGTCGGCCCTGCAGGAAGCGGATGCCGACGGCCGTGATCCCTTCGATGCCGGATTTTACTTCAGCTACGCCGTGGCGGCGGAGCAGGCGGGTTTGATCGACAAAGCCGCCGCCCTTCTCAAGAAGGCGATTGCCCTGGACCCTTCCAAAGCGGCTCAGGCGTACAACTACCTTGGTTACATGTGGGTTGAACGGGGCCAACACCTTGACGAAGCGGGCGACATGATCAAGAAGGCGCTTGAACTTGATCCCCAGAACGGCGCGTACCTGGACAGCCTGGGGTGGTGGTACTACAAACAAGCCGAGTACGGAAAGGCGCTGGCCGAACTCCTGCGCGCCGTGGAACTGCTGAAGCCGGCCGATCCGGTCGTCTTCGAGCATGTCGGCGATGCCTACCTGGCATTGGGCAACCCTGCGCAGGCGATCAACATGTGGCAGAAAGCGCTGACCCTGGATTCCCAGAACCGTGGCCTGGCCGCCAAGATAGACCGGGAAAAGGCGAAAGTCAGCGCCAACCAGACGACGCTCGGGGCCCCGGGCCCTGGCCCAGGCGTTGCGCCGCCCGCACCGGAACCGGCTCCAAACGCGAGCCCTTAGCCTGCGGGTTGCAACTCGGGTCGCCCCGGCAACAGAAACGATTCCACCCGGGCCAGCACCTTGGGCGACACCGAAGCCACGACCCTGGCGAAGGACGGCTGGTACTCGACGCTCAGGACTTTACTGGTCCGGTGCAGCAGAGAAAGGAGGTCGGCACGCTCCAGGGGCAACGCCAGCTCCACCCGCTGCACCCGGTCGGTCAACTGGTCGGCCATGCGGTGCAGCAGTTCATCCAGCCCTTCCCCGTGCTCAGCCGATATAAGGATGGCTTCAGGAAAATGGACTCGTAAGACGTGCAACGTGCTCTGGTCGTGCACCAGGTCTAACTTATTCAGCACCGTAATGACTCGTTTGTTGTCAGCCCCGAGCTCTTCGAGCACCCGCATGGTGGTCTCGTAAAAATCGTAGACTTGCGGATGGCTGGCATCCAAGACATGCACGAGGAAATCCGCAAGCACCGCTTCCTCCAGGGTCGCCTTAAACGCTTCCACCAGCCGGTGCGGCAGGTTCCGGACAAACCCGACGGTGTCGGTCAGCAGGAGGCTCTGGCCGGTCGGTAAAACGACCTTGCGCGTGGTCGGATCCAGGGTCGCAAACAGCTTATTTTCCACCCGCACATCTGCCCCGGTCAACCTGTTCAGCAGGGACGACTTACCGGCATTGGTGTAACCAACGATCGCGGCATGCGGCAAGGGCAACCGGTCGCGGTGTTTGCGTTGGGTGGCGCGGCGCGCACGCACCAACTCAAGATCCTCCTTCAACCGGTCAATCTGCCGCCGGACCAGCCGGCGGTCGGTTTCCAGCTGGGTCTCACCTTCACCTTTACCGCCGACGCCACCCGCCTGGC
>JAFAUY010000175.1 GCA_019243005.1 Verrucomicrobiota bacterium
TGCTGCGACCTTCGCCTGCTCGCTCCCGCTGAGCCCGCCAGATCGGCCAAAGTCGACTTGATGCTCGAGTTGCTGGAAGAGGCCATCGACGGCGGCCACCGCGTGCTGGTCTTCAGCCAGTTTGTCTCGATGCTGAAGCTCCTGCGCCAGGAATTGGAATCTCGCGACGTCCGGTTTTGTTACCTCGATGGCGCAACTCGTGACCGTGCGGCGGAGGTGGACCGTTTCCAGAACTCCGGCGACATCCCCGTGTTTCTGATCAGCCTCAAGGCCGGTGGCGTCGGCCTCAACCTGTCAGGCGCCGACACCGTTTTCCACTTTGACCCCTGGTGGAATCCGGCGGTAGAAGACCAGGCGACCGACCGCGCGCACCGCATCGGCCAGACCCGGGTGGTTACCGCTTACAAGCTGATCGCACGCGACACGGTCGAGGAAAAAATCGTTCGCCTCCAGGAAAAGAAACGCGCCGTGATCGAAGCGACCGTGGAGAGTGAGGAGCCCCTGATGACGGCTTTGACGATGGAAGAGATTGCCGGCCTGCTCAACTGAAACGGGGCGGCGGCGGCCCGCCTTGAAAATGAGAATCTTAGGAATATTCAGAATTTATGATAGCTTCGAGAGAACGAACCCAGTAATAACTTCACGTGAGGCATGCAAGGCAGGATTTCTAAGGATTCGGGAGTTCGTTTGTCCGACCTCCTCCAGTTCCTCGGCCAAACTCGGCAGACCGGGTGTTTGATGCTGACGTCAGGCGAGCTCAACGCCCGCATAAACCTGCAATTTGGCCAGGTGCTCAACGCCAGGTTTCGAGACTGGGTCGATGAAGTGGCACTTGCAGCCATCATGGGGGTGGCCGCCTGGAGCTTCGAGCTTGATCCCCAGGTCCGGAACTCGGAGGTCCGTATCCAGACGCCGCTGCACACCTTGCTCCTGAGGTGCTCGGTTTACGCAGATGAGGGCGCCGCCGAATTTGACCTGACTCCGCGCTATCTACCGTTCCATTTTGAGCGCCAGCCCGACCCGGCTTCCGCCGCCAACCTGGAGTTTTTGCGTTTCGAAGTGGAATTCCTGGGCCAACGCGTCGACCGGCTCTGCCAGGTTCTGAACCGGCCCCGCCCGAAGACGGTGGCCTTTGTGGAGGGAACGCAAGGTATTGCCTATTGCCTGCGGAACGAACGCATCCAGGGTGTTATCGGGGTCAACACGCACGACGTCGCGTCGCTCCTGGAGAAATTGGATGAAGTTACGTGAGACGGGTTTCCCTTCAGACCTCGACCGGTTGGCTGCGGAACCCGGCGTCCTTTGGGTCGCATTTGTTGCCCCCACCGGAACGGTGTACCGGCCGGAGCGGGGCGGGGAGCAAATCCCTCGACCGTTGTACCGTACGCTGCTGGATCTTTGGGAAGCTTACGCCGTCGTCAACCGAACCCCGCGCATGTTGCACTTGCGCTTCGAGAACGACGAGTTGCTCATCCTGCTTAACGGTGCGCTGTTTTTGGTCCTGAAACTCCGGTCCGGCACGAACCTTTCCCGCATCACCCCGCGCGCAGCGGCGGCCCTGCTACGGCAAAAACTGTGACCGGCCGGGGCCCTCGTTTTGCTTTTCCCCAACTTTCCCCTCAAGAGGTCTGACGCCGCGCCGCTGGACGCGGCGTCAGTCCCGATCCTTTCCGGCGGCTATTCCGTAGCCGGACGGGCTTATGGGCCCTTGGTCCAGGTCTCCCCGGGAATTAACGGCAACCCTTCTCCCAAATCGTTCAGACGAAACTGGTATCGTCGCCGCTGCCGCCACCATCGTCAAAGGTGTCGTCAACGGAATCTAAATTGTCGTCCTGACCAGGATCGTAATCGACGTTCTGATCGGCCACTCCGCCTTGATCGCCTGAATCGAAATCCTGGGCGTTCTGCACGTCTTGGGGATTCTCGTTGACGTAGTAGTTATTCGTAACCTCCGTGTTCTGGACATCTTCGGGGAGAAAACCTCCCTGATCACCCCCGATCGCGGAACCGAATGGACCGGCATGGTGGCCGATCAGGTTCTCAATCCCTTGGGCCAACAGGGCGCCGCCCGCCACGCCGGCAGCCGTCGACAATGCGCCTCTGAGGAAACTTCCGCCTGCGCCCGGTTGTAGATTGGTGGTCGAAGGATAAGGCGTGGGCGGCGGGGGCGCGTAGAGCGGCTGAGGTGGCGGGGGCGCGTAAGCCGGACGGGATGCCGCCGGTTGGTTCTGCGGAGATGCCGGCGGAGGCGCTTGTTCCTCGTGTCGGCCGCCCCCAAACAGCCCGGACAGGAAGCCGCCGCCATGAGAGGCTTTCTGGTTCTGGTTCGCGGCGGCGAGTTGCTTCTCCAAGTCGGCAATCCGGGCCTGCGCATTCGCTACGGCGTGCTCCAGCACGAGCACCGACTGCACAAGCAAATAGGGAGCCGCCGGGGCCTCCGCGACTTTCTGCCGAATGAATTCCTCCGCTTCGCTATCCTTCGGCGCCGTGTCCGCCTTGCGTAAGCGATCAAACAGACTTGAGATCAGGTTTCGTTCTTCCGGGGTCATCTTTTTACCTCCAAGCTGGGTTAACCAATGCCAATTCTCGTCCCATTGCAACGACGGCGACCTCTGTTTCTGTGGAAGGCGCCTGAGGCGTTCGCACCAGAAGACCCGGCGGATGCTGATTGGCTTGAAATGCGATGCCAATATCAGGTTGGCTAACCGGGGCAGGAGGGACAAGTTGGGCGTACCGACCGCACCTTCTTATGGAAATACCGAGATTAATACCTTTTGCGGAGAAGCTACCCCGTCGAGCTCCGGTAAGACTTCCGAATGAGTAAACCTACCTCCGTGCCGGTTACGGCCATCGTTACGACGCGCGTTGTCTCCGGACGCGGCCCGCTACCGGGTCTCCACTCAGAACGCCGAAGCTCCGGCCTACCACGTCGCCCGTCGGACGCAATCGCGGTCTGGGCGGTGCTGCTACTGGTGTGTGCCTTCTATCTCGGCTGTATGGGCAGCCCTCGGCTCTTCGACCAGATCGACGGTCAGTATGCGGGCGCCGCGCGGGAGATGGTGACGCGGGGCGATCTGCTCGTTCCCACTCAGGATGGAGTGCCGCGCCTGCAGAAGCCGCCGTTACTCTACTGGCTGGAAATCGCCTCGTTCCACGCGTTCGGGATTAATGAGTTTGCCGCGCGGCTGCCGCTGGTGCTCTCCGTGCTGGGCTGGTTCGCGATGACGGGGCTGTTCGCGTGGCGGATCACGGGCTGTCCGGTGGCGGGAGCGGTCGCGGCCCTTGTCCTGGCCACCTTCGCCGGCACGTTCTTCTTTACCCATCTGATCATGCCCGAGCCGGTGCTGGCGCTGGCCATGTCGCTCACGATCTGGGCATTCTGGTCGGCGGAAAACACGGCTTCGCCTCGCCGGCGCTCCGCCTGGCTGATGGCCGCTTGGTTTTTTATGGCCTGCGGATCCCTGGCCAAGGGCTTGCACGCATTACTCTTCCCGGCCCTTGCCTACGCCATGGTGGCATGGGCGGTACCCCGGCAACGGCTTCCCTGGAAACGCTTTGTCACGTTCTGGCCTGGCTGGCTTCTTTTCCTGACCCTGGTTTTACCCTGGTACGTCATGGTGGAAGTACGGTACCCCGGTTTCCTGAAGGACCATTTCTGGAATGAGCAGCTCGGCCACGTGTTCAACCGCCGGTGGCCGCGCGATGCCGACCGCGTGCCGCTCGCGCTGTTCTGGGTGGAACACCTCGGCTTGCTTTTTCCCTGGACGGCGTTTTTGCCGCTGGGGGTGCCCCGGTTTATTGCGGCCTGTCGAAACTGGCGCGATCACGCCGGGAGTCCGGCCGGCTTTTTGTCGGCTTGGTTCGTCATCAACGCGGTGACGATTCTGTTCTCGAGCATCCAGGATTATTATTTGCTCGTTTCATGGCCGGCTCTGGCGGTCGGGACCGGGACCCTCTTCAGCCGTTGGGAAGGCTCGAGGCAACGGCAGGCTGCCTGGAGCGGGATGGCCCTGATCGCCGCAGGCGGCGCTGCCCTGCTGGCCGTTTTCCTGGCCCACCGCGCGTTCGTCTGCGGCCCTGCCGGCGGCGCTGACAGGACTGAGATCCACCTGCTTGACGCCTTCGGCTGCGTGTCCGGGACCGGCGGCCTGTTTCTGACCTTGCTGGTGGCCGTGGCCTCCGTCCTTATCGCGGGCGGGGGTGCGGTCGTGGTTTGTGCCCGCCAGCAACGTCCGCTCCTCGCCGCCGCGATCGTCGGGCTGATCGCGATGGCGTTCCTGGTTTGCGGTGCCGTGGCGCTGCCGCGCACCGAAGACCTTTTCTCTTCCTGGCGGATCGCGAACTTCTTGAAGCGTGCGAATGCCGGCGATTATCAGGTGGCCAGCGAGAGCGAATGCAACGATTACACCAGCCTCTTCTTTTACCTGCCGCATCGCGTCTGCTGGGTAAACGCCAATCCGACCATCGAGTTCGCCACCCGTGTCCACGGCATCGGCAAAGAACTTTACCTCACGGAAGACCAAGTGGTGAAGGCTTGGAAACAGCCGCTGCCGGTTTTCCTGATCACGCCGAAACCGAACCTGCCCAAATGGCGGGATCGGTTGGCCGGTCCTGGAAGTGGCGTCTACGTTGGCCTGGAGTGCGGCTCGCGGGTGGTTGTCACCAATCAACCCCGGCCAATCGGCTGCCGCTGAGACCATGAACGCCCGGACATCCCCGGCTCACCCCGCCCGATAATGCAGGCTCACGGTGCGGTAAACGTCATTGTTCCGTTGCGCCGAATAGAAAATAAGCTGGATACTGCTCGACGCCTGCTGCCAACGATAACCTACGACCGTCTCCATGATGTCGCCCTCAGGTTTCTTGTCTCGTGCCAGCACGATCGGGGGGCCATATTTCGCTTCCAACCGCTTGCGCGCGCTGTTGAGAAATTCCTCGTAGGCGACCAGGTCCCATTCCGGCTGTTCGTACTGCAATTCCACTTCCACGAGCGTTTTTGCCGTCCCAAAGTAGATGATGGCTCGTCGCAAGGCCGGTTGAACTAACCCTTCAATTGTCCAGGTGTCCCGGCCATTGACCACCGTGCGATCCACGACGCGGGCCTGCGCCCGGTTGACTACCAGTGCGATGGCTTGCTCCGTCTCGCCCCAGTAGAATCCGAACGGCGGGTTGATCTGCTGGGGAACGAAATTCTGGGCCGTAACGCGGCCCGCAAGCCAAGCCGTCAAAAACAATGCGAGGGTCCATGGCACGCACAAGCGCATAAACAACAGCGGATCTGCAGTGAGTGTCGGATGTCGGGTGCCGGGTGTCGAGTCCGGAGTTCACACGGTCACACGGCGGCCGCGGCCTCGGCCGCCGTGTGACCGTGCGGTTACTTCGCCACGTCGTAGCGCAGGTTCAAGACTCCCGACGGCAGCGTGGTTGAGCAGGTGAGGCGTAAACGCCGTTCCTGCCGCGTATCGAACAGGGGAATGCCGGTCCCGAAAAAAGCGGGATAGACCATGAGAACTAAATGGTCGATCAGGCCAGCCTGCAGCAGCGCGCTGTTCAGTCCGCAACCGCCCAGGATCCAGAGATCGCCGCCCGGCAATTCCTTGTGCTGCGCGACAAAACGCGTCGGGTCGCGCCGGACGAGGGTGGTTCCCCGCGGACAACGCGCGCCGGAACGGCGGCTGAAGACGTAGGTAGGTTTGCCCAGGTACGGCCACGGGCCCACCGCAAGGATTCGCTCCAAGGCCCCGCGTCCTACGAACAGCGCGTCTACTTGTTCGTAGAATTCCTGGTACCCGGCATCCGCTTCCGTGATCACCCAATCGAGCTTGCCGTCCACTCGGGCGATAAACCCGTCGATGCTGGTGGCAGTCAGAAGGGTGACTTTGCGTGACATAAAAATTGCGGGCGTAACGATTTAAGTGATGGCCCGCTCCCGCCAGAGACGCCATACTTTTTTAAAATTTTTATGCTCCCTGCCGGAGGTGCCCTCAGGGCAGCCCCCCTTCCTCCGCAGAACCGGCCGGCATGCCTGATTTCCAACGGTGCCTTGCAGCCGCGGGGCCTGTTTGCGTGCCCCTTGCTACCGGCTGGCCGGCGCGCCCTCGAGGAATCCTCAGGTATGGCCGTGGACCGCTTTAACGACACGCTGCACGTGCTTGAATGGACCACCTCCGATATCCTTCTGCAGCGTCAGTCCCCCGCATCCCGTGCCGCTCGGAGGGGTGCCAGGTCCGGATCGGTTTCGACCAGTGCGGAAAGCTTCGGGTCAAGCTCGAGGGCACGACGCGCCAACCTGGTTGCCTCGTCCAGGTTGCCGAGCTGCGCGGCGTAGCACGCCAGGTTGTACTGGATCAGGGCAAAATCCGGGAAATGGTCAAGACCCTCCGCAAGGACGCGTTGCGCCTGGACGAGGCCCAGGCTGCGGCGGGTAGCGTAGGCCAGGGCGATCACCCAGTGAGGTTCTTCAGGGTCGATTTCCGTCAAGCGTTCAGCGACGGTCCTGGCCTCCTCCCATTTCTGCCAGCTTTGATACAGATCGGTCCAGCCAGCCAGGACCGGCACCGTCTGCTGGGCCTCTTGCGCGATCGCTTCCATCTCATCCACTGCCTCCTGAAACAGGCCCAGTTCAGTGTAGCCCGAGGCGGCACGTAAATGGCGTTGCTGAACCTCGTCCAGCATGGCTGCAGATCTCAGATCCAACTTCCGTCGGGAATTACCGCATTTTTCGGTACCACCACAACACCGTCACGGATGAAAAAGTTGTGCCCATCCACGTTGGGCGCTTTCCCATCCGGCGTGATCACGACCCCCTGACCAATGCGGGCATTCTTGTCGATAATGGCCCGATCGATCACCGAGTTGCGACCAATGCCCAACGGGGGATCGCCCGCCGACTTTCGACTGGTCGCTTCATCCTCGTAAAAGTCAGCCCCCATGATCACCGAATTGCGGATGGTGGCGCCGCTTTCGATGACGCTGCGGACACCGATTACGGCACGCTCGATATGCGCATCGGAAATGATACACCCGTCTGAAATGATCGCCCGCCGCACGGTCGCCGCGTTGATCTTGCTGGCCGGCAGAAAACGCGGGTGGGTGTAGATGGGCGCCAGCCGGTCAAAAAAATTGTACGGCGGCAACGTGTCGGTCAAAGCCAGGTTGGCTTCAAAAAAGGCGCGGATGGTTCCGATATCTTCCCAATACCCCTGAAAGATGTAAGCGAAAACTTTGTGCGTCTGCAGTGATGCCGGAATGATGTGCTTTCCGAAATCATCGTAATCGTTGTTCAGCGAATCGATCAGGACCTGCCGGTTAAAGACGTAGATGCCCATCGATCCCTGGTAAAGCTCCGCCTTTTTCGGCAGCCCGAGCTCCTGCAGCAATTCGACCGGGATCGTCAGCTCCGCCAGCAGGGCCGGATCCTTCGGCTTTTCCTCAAAGCGGAAAATGCGACGATCCTTGTCGCTGTGCATGATCCCGAATCCGGACGCCGCCGCCCGGTCGACCGGGGTGGTGCCCAGCGTCATATCGGCGCCCGCCTCGACGTGCCGGCGCAGCAGGTCCCGGTAATCCATGCGGTAGAGCTGGTCGCCGCTCAGGATGAGGTAGTAATCGTACGGTCCTTCTAAAAAATAGCGGAGATTCTGCCGCACGGCGTCCGCCGTGCCTTGATACCAGCGGGCCCCCTCCGGCGTTTGTTGTGCGGCCAGAACTTCGACAAAGCTCTTCGTAAAATTGTCAAATTTGTAGCTCGCGTGAATGTGACGGTGCAACGAGGTGCTGTTGAATTGGGTCAGCACGTAAACTTGCCGAAGGCCGGAGTTGAGGCAGTTGCTGATCGGAATGTCAACGAG